>JASLWO010000001.1 GCA_030740795.1 Acidimicrobiales bacterium
AGTTTCTGTTTCTCTAATTCAGCATTGAATAATTCAAGAGCGACTTCTAATTCTTTATCTTTATGATGAACCATCTCAATCTCCATGGAATTACTTTTTGATTGCATTAGAAAGATAGCCGGAAAATAGCAAAGCGCCTCAATTGGGCACACCTTCCATGTAATGTGGCGGGATGGCTTCACATGATTTAACAAACGGTCTGAACCCTGCACAAAAGGATGCCGTAACACATTCATCAGGGCCTTTACTCGTAGTTGCTGGAGCCGGATCAGGGAAGACAAGGGTTTTAACTCATCGAATCGCCTACCTTATTGAACAAATAGGGGTTTCTCCCTTCAAGATACTTGCGATTACATTCACAAATAAAGCTGCTACAGAAATGAAAGAACGAGTAGCGAATCTAGTTGGACCAGTAGCCACCAAAATGTGGGTTTCAACATTTCATTCAGCTTGCGCAAGGATACTCAGAAGCGAAGCTACTTCACTTGGTTACCCAAGCTCATTCACTATTTACGACCAAGCAGATGCGGTTAGACTCACAAGCTACATACTTCAAGACATGGACATAGATGTAAAAAGATACCCCCCACGGGGAATACACGCACAGATCTCCAAAGCGAAAAATGAAATGGTAAGCCCGGAAAAATACCGAGGCTATGCCGAAACACTTATCGAAGAAAAAGTCTCTGATGTCTATGCCGAATACCAATTACGCATGAAAAAAGCTGGAGCAATGGACTTTGATGACCTGCTATACAAAACCGTTGAATTGTTTGAAATATTTCCCGAAACACTTGGACGCTATAGGCAACGTTTCCAACACATTCTGGTAGACGAATATCAAGATACTAATCCAGTACAGAATCAACTAGTTATCCAACTTGCAAACGAATCAAGGAATATCTGTGTAGTCGGAGATCAAGATCAATCTATTTACGCTTTTAGGTCAGCTGACATTCGAAACATTATTGAATTTGAAAAGAACTTCCCAGACGTCACTGTTATTTTGCTTGAACAAAACTACCGAAGTACTCAAACGATCCTGAGCGCTGCGAACGCAGTTATCGAACATAATTTTAGTCGTAACCCGAAAAGACTCTGGACGGAAGACGGGAGTGGCGAAAAAATTATTTGCTACCATGCAGATGACGAAGCCGATGAAGCTGCCTGGGTTACGTCACAGTTAAAGCACCTTTTTGATGTCAAGAATGTGGACTGGAAAGATACGGCTATTTTTTATAGAACCAATGCTCAAAGCCGAGTACTAGAGGAACATTTAGTTAAGTCCAATATCCCCTACAAGGTTATTGGAGGCACAAGGTTCTTTGATAGGAAAGAAATAAAAGATGCTTTGGCTTACCTAAAAACGATTGTGAATCCACAAGATGAAGTCGCTTTGAAACGTATCCTCAATACCCCAAGGAGAGGTATAGGAGATAGCTCTATTGCCAAACTCGAAAAATTCGCTAATGACATAGGAGACAGCCTGTATCAAGTTCTTGCGAGAGCGCCGGAAGCGGGAGTTACCGGAAAAGCTGTTAACGGCCTTGAAGAATTTCTCCGGATCATGGATATAGGTCAAATAACGTTACCGCAAGGACCCAGCGCAGTCCTAAAGGAAGTATTGGATGCCTCAGGTTACTTAACTGATCTACAGAACCAACACACTGTTGACGCTGACAGCAGAAGAGAAAATCTTGCAGAACTCGTAGGTATGGCACTTGAATATGAGGACTCAGATGATTTCCTACAAGAGGTGAGTTTGGTTTCAGACACCGACGCCTTGAACGAAGATTCATCCGTTTCCCTAATGACGCTTCATTCAGCTAAAGGACTTGAATACCCAAACGTATTCATTGTTGGTTTAGAAGACGGTATTTTCCCCCACATGAGATCATTGGGTAACCCAGACGAATTAGAAGAAGAACGTCGGCTGGCATACGTCGGAATTACTAGAGCCGAAACACAACTCCATTTGTCTTATGCATGGAAAAGAACGCTTTTCGGTCAAACTCAATACAACCCTATTAGCCGTTTCGTGTCAGAAATCCCCGACGAATTCAAAGAACAACGAAAGAACACGTCTACGCGAACAGGTAAAGGCTTCTCTCTGCCTTCTGCCACTTCCCCCAAACCCAAAGGTCCTGACAAAAGTAACGCTGATCAGATCGGACTTAAAGTAGGCGATGACGTAAACCACGACATGTTCGGAGATGGAGTCATCGTCAAATTAGAAGCCACTGAGTATGAAGCTATAGCCACAATAAATTTCGTTGGCGAAGGCCAAAAGACTCTGGATCTTTCCTGGGCTCCTGTGACTAAAATCTAATCATTGTCTGGGGCATAGATTTGGTTAAGATCAATTTCGATAATGCCCAAATCAGTTATCGTTACTTGGAACCTTGTCAACCCTTCACCATTATCAGGGAAAGAAGAGGTCTCATCACATCCATCAATGAAAACCTGGGCTTCAATGTCCCAATTCAATCCACAATTCATTGGATCAGATGGTGAACGGGCATCAATAGCAAACCAACCAACTACAGGATCAACACCCACGTGTTGAACATATATCGGCCTTGCACCACTTAAAGAAGAAAAGGGGATAGGACTGTTATCTTCACGAATCCGTTCCGCAAATTTTTCCGCATCACCAACTTCGAAAACGTCATCTCCGAGTTTGAACTGGATCTCGCCACTTCCCGAAAGTTTCACAATTGCAAATAATAAAGCAATCCCAAAGATCAAACTAAATACGATAAAGGCCACGACTCTAGGAAAGTTAACTGGACGACTTTGTAGAAAAGGCATGTAAACAGCGTATTAAGCAATTAAAGCCTTCCGGTTTTTTAATTAAACAATTCGATGATGAGCACAAAGCCCGAACAATTCACTAGTATCCCCTCGGGGCGTGTACGCGCTAAAAAATTCCAAAAACATAAACCAGAGAGGCATTTATGGACTTGTTCGAATATCAAGGGAAACAATTCTTCGCCGAATACGGAATGCCGACTTCACCCGGCCAAATAGCATTCACAGTTGAAGAAGCTGTTCAAGCAGCAGAAGAACTCGGCACACCGGTCATGGTGAAAGCCCAAGTCCACACTGGAGGTAGGGGGAAAGCTGGGGGAGTAAAATTCGCAGCTAACATAGAAGACGTAAGAGAACACGCAACGAATATTTTGGGACTTGATATCAAAGGCCATGTCGTTGGGAGAGTCTGGATAGAGAAAGCTTCAGATATAGCTGAAGAATATTATGCGAGTTTTACACTTGACCGCTCAGCAAAAAAACACCTCGGCATGTTATCCAAAGAAGGGGGAGTCGAGATAGAGACAGTCGCTGAAGAAAACCCGGAAGCAATAGCAAAAATTTGGGTAGACCCAGTTGATGGATTAAATGAAGAAGAATGCAAAGAATGGGTGAAAGCAGCTGCTTTGCCCGATCAAGCCTTTGACGGAGCAGTTGACATTCTCATGAAACTCTATGAAGCGTACACATCAGGTGACGCTGACCTAGTTGAAATCAATCCCCTAATTTTAACGCCTGAAGGAAACGTCCATGTCTTAGATGCAAAAGTCACGCTTGACGGAAATTCAATCTTCCGCCATGAAGATTACGCACAATACGACGAGACCCAAACCAGAGACGAAAGAGAAACAGCGGCACACGCAAAAGGCCTCCAATACGTTGGCTTAGAAGGAAGCGTCGGCGTTATAGCAAATGGAGCCGGACTCGCTATGAGCACAGTAGATGTCATCAATCAGGTCGGAGGGAAACCAGCTAATTTCCTAGATATCGGAGGCGGAGCCAACGCAGATGTCATGGCAGGAGCACTTGAAGTCATTAACAATGACCCAAATGTAAAAGCTATTTTCATAAACATCTTTGGAGGCATCACAAGAGGAGAAGAAGTAGCAAATGGAATCCTTGAAGCGATGCAACGCGTCGCAATTGAATCTCCGATAGTTATTCGGCTTGATGGCACTAACGCTGATGAAGGAAGAGCGATTCTTGAACCCAACCTCTCAGACTCCCTACTTATGGAAGCAACCATGCTCGATGCCGCAAAAACAGCAGTTGAACTAGCCCGATAGGAGAAACATGAGCATTTTCGTAGACGAAACAACAAAAGTTATTTACCAAGGGCTAACAGGTTCCCAAGGAAGTTATTACGGGCGTCTGAACCGAGAATACGGCACCCAAGTCGTAGCGGGAACACACCCAAAAAAAGCTGGCACTGACGTAGATGGGGTCCCCATCTACGCCAACGTCGCTGAAGCCGTGCAAGAAACCGGAGCAACAGCAAGCTGCATCTTCATCCCCGCTGCAGGAGTGCGAGGAGCGGTTATGGAAGCAGCCGAAGGAGGAGTAACGTTCATTGTCGCTGTTACCGAAGGCGTCCCAGCACACGATGAAGCTCACTTCTACAACCAGCTCAAAAGAGATTATCCAGACGTTCAACTATTAGGCCCAAACTGTCCAGGAATAATAAGTCCGGGTAAATGCAACATAGGCATCACCGCCGGCCATATAGCCAAAGCGGGAGGCCCTGTCGGAATAGTTAGCAGGTCGGGCACACTCACCTATCAGGCACTCTACGAACTCAAACAAAAAAACATCGGTGTCACCACGTGTGTAGGTATTGGAGGCGACCCAGTACCAGGCACAAGTTTCATTGATTGCCTTGAAGCATTTGAAACGGACCCTGAAACCAAAGCGATCATGATGATAGGAGAAATCGGCGGATCCGCAGAAGAAGAAGCCGCCGAGTACATAAAAGACCATGTAACAAAACCCGTATCAAGCTACATTGCCGGTGTAACCGCACCGCCGGGCAAAAAAATGGGACACGCAGGAGCGATAGTTTCTGGAGGCAAAGGAACAGCTCAAGCAAAAATGGAAGCCTTAGAAGCTGCCGGAGTTCAAGTTGGAAACAATCCGACAGAAGCCGGGGAACTTATGGCTGAGATCGTAGCTTCGTTCTAATCTGCTAAGAATAAGCAAATAACCAACGGTGACCCGAAGCACACCGAATTAATGGTAGGTTCAGCGCGTGCGCGTAGCTGTTCTAGCATCAGGAAGTGGAACCATTCTCCAAGCAATGATTGAAGCCGCCATACCCATTGAACTTATTCTTACCGACCGGACCTGCAAAGCAGAAAACATTGCCGCATCCAACCAGATCACCCTCCAAAGAGTAGAGCGCACAAACTTTGGCAACAATTTTGACCGGAATACCTATACTTGCGCTGTTCGAGACACACTTATCGCGAACAACATAGATCTCGTGGTCATGGCAGGATTCGGAACGATCCTAGATCAACCAATATATGACGTTTTTAATGACCGAGTTCTAAACACCCACCCTTCGTTACTACCGAGCTTCCCAGGCTGGCATGCGGTGGCCGACGCCCTTCAACACGGTGTGAAAGTAACTGGATGCACCGTGCATGTAGCTACGAAAGAAGTTGACGCCGGCCCAATCTTGGCTCAAGAAGCAGTTCCTGTGTTTATTGACGACACAGAGGAAACACTCCATGAAAGAATAAAAACAGTGGAACGTCGCTTGTACGTAGAAACAGTTCAAGAAATCATTACATCAAATCAACTAGTAGAAAGAGAATAATGAAAGCCCTACTCTCTGTGTTTGACAAAATAGGAATAACAGAATTTGCTTTAGGCCTGCACGAATTAGGTTGGGAACTTCTTTCTAGCGGCGGAACAGCAAAACAAATCGCAGATGCTGGAATCCCTGTAACCGATGTAGCTGACTACACGGGATCTCCTATCATGCTTGGACATCGTGTAGTTACCCTGCACCCCAAAATCCATGGTGGAATACTTGCAGATAGAGAAAACGAAGAGCACCAGAAAGATCTTAAAGATAACAAGATAGAAACAATAGACCTAGTCGTATGCAACTTGTACCCATTCCAAGCAGAGCCGGGGATAGAAAATATTGACATTGGCGGTCCGACAATGGTACGAGCCGCTGCAAAGAATCATGAATATGTCGGGGTGATTGTTGACCCAATAGATTACGACGTCGTCCTAGTCGAATTAAACAATGCAGACAAACTTTCATCAGGGACACGAAGAATGCTCGCACGAAAAGCATTCGCCCACACCGCAGCGTATGACGCAGCTATTGTCAGTTGGATTGACGACACTGACCAAAGCAGCGATACAGAAGATCCGTTACCAGATTCAATCCACTTGGCCCTTGAAAGAGTACATGACCTTAGATACGGGGAGAACCCTCATCAGGTAGGGGCAAGATACAAATTCACGAATGGCGGCGGCTGGTGGGATACAGCAACAAAAATCCATGGGAAAGAGATGAGCTACCTAAACCTATTTGATACTGAGGCAGCATGGAGACTGGTTCACTCAATGGGAGATGAACCTACGGTAGCCGTCATTAAACACGCCAATCCATGCGGAATAGCTGCCCACGAAGACATCACAGAAGCATACGTCAGAGCAAATGCCTGCGACCCAGTTTCAGCATTTGGAGGAATCGTCGCAGTTAACAGAGAAGTCCCAGTAGCCATGGCAGAAGAGTTATCTAACGTATTTACAGAAGTAATTGTCGCTCCAAGCTACACAGAAGAAGCAATAGCGAAACTAACAGAAAAGAAAAATATTAGGATCATTGAAGCACACCTTCCAGGATTCCCATTATTGGACATCCGTTCGTTAGATGGAGGTTTACTAGTTCAGACTTGCGACCGCGTGCAGTTAGACCATTCCCAATGGACTATAGCCACTAGCCGAGAACCAACTGAAAATGAATGGATTGACCTAGAGTTCGCATGGAGAGTCGCAGCGAAAGTGAGCTCTAACTGTATCGTTCTCGCGAAAGACAAACAGGCTTTCGGAATTGGTGCAGGCCAACAAAATAGGCGCGACGCTGGAGTCATAGCTGCACAGAAAGCAGATGGGCGAGCCACTGGAGGCGTTTGCGCTAGTGACGCATTTTTCCCATTCACTGACGGATTAGATGCGGCGATCGAAGCAGGATGCACTGCTGTTATCCAACCAGGAGGGTCGATAAGGGATCAAGAAGTAATAGATGCGGCAAACGAAGCAGGATTAACCATGGTCTTCACCGGAGAACGCCACTTTAAGCACTAAACAATCATTTGCCGTTCCCGTTCCGACCAGCAAGAGAACACAACCCGTCCAATAAACGCAACTGCGTTAATAATAAGACTTCCTACTCATTGCGTGTCATGATCAAACTATGACTGCTATCAAACTTGACGGTGAACTTCTCGCATCAGAAGTCAAAAATGACCTTCATAAGAGGATAGAGGCGCTTACTGAGAAAGGAATCACGCCGGGTCTGGGGACCATACTCGTCGGCAATGACGGTCCTTCCAAAAACTATATCTCCATGAAACATCGCGATTGTCAAGAACTCGGAATGCATTCAAAGGAAATAACTCTCCCTGAAAGTACTGAACAAAAAGACATATCTGAAGCAATCCAAGCCTTTAATCAAGACCCAGAAATCCACGCGTTCATAATTCAATACCCATTCCCAAACGGGTTGGATTATGAAACAGAACTCATGAAAGTACTGCCTCATAAGGACGCTGATGGGCTTCACCCAGTGAACCTTGGAAAGCTAGTGCAGGGCGTCCCTGCACCTCTTGCGTGCACACCAGCGGGGATACAAATGCTTCTCTCACGATTTGAAGTACCTATTGAAGGGAAACACGTCGTAGTAGTAGGTCGGGGCTTGACCATTGGAAGGCCTTTAGCGAACCTCCTTTCCCTTAAGCGCCCCAATGCGAATGCTGTTGTAACCGTTGTCCATACCGGAGCAGGTGATATCACCCCGTATACGCGTCAAGCGGATATTCTCATCGCAGCAGCTGGTTCACCTGGAATGATTAAACCAAACATGGTCAAACCTGGAGCTGCCGTAGTCGCGGCAGGGGTTAGTTTTTCAGAAAAAAAACTAGTCTCTGATGTCACCGATGAAGTAAATTCAGTGGCGGGATGGCTTTCTCCTAGAATCGGTGGCGTCGGCCCTATGACAAGAGCCCTATTGATGGCCAATACGGTCTCTGCCGCAGAAATATCAATTACCAATCCGTAAAAGGTTTTTTCTTCTGCGTTTAATCAAATTTACAACTTTGCTCTACACTCAGGCTATATGGCAGACAAAATAACAATCAACGAAGACCACACTCTCAACGTTTCTGATAATCCAATAATTCCCTTCATAGAAGGGGATGGTACCGGAATCGACATTTGGCCAGCAGCGAAACTCGTTTTAGATGCTGCAGCGAAAAAATATGGTAGGGACATTGAATGGGTAGAAGTTCTCGCCGGTGAGAAAGCATTTGATGAAACAGGTGACTGGCTTCCCCAGCAAACAATAGATACCTTCCAAGAATATCTCATCGGTATAAAAGGGCCTCTTACGACCCCCATAGGGGGAGGTTTTAGAAGCCTCAACGTAGCAATTAGACAACTTCTTGACCTCTATGTTTGCCTTCGCCCAGTTCGATGGTTTGAAGGTGTCCCGTCCCCTGTGAAACGTCCCGAACTTGTTGACATGGTTATCTTTAGAGAGAACACAGAAGACATATATGCCGGAATAGAAGCAGAAGCTGGATCGCCGGAAGCCGCGACACTCATTGAAATGATACGTGAAGTCTTCGGAAGAGAAATCCGTGAAGATTCAGGTATTGGTATAAAGCCAGTTTCTCGAACAGGATCTCAACGCCTACAACGAGCAGCACTTAAATATGCGGTTGAAAGAGGCCGCAAGAACGTGCATTGGGTGCATAAGGGAAACATTATGAAATACACAGAAGGCGCATTTCAAAAATGGGGATACGAACTCGTCCGAGAAGAATTTGATGACGTCGCCGTAGGTTGGGATGACTGTGGAGGAGACCCAGGAGACAAAATCCTCGTACAAGATGCAATAGCTGATATCGCGCTTCAACAAGTCCTGACCCGACCTTCAGAATTTGATGTCATAGCGACAATGAATCTAAATGGCGACTATCTCTCTGACGCATTAGCAGCTCAAGTCGGAGGAATAGGTATAGCTCCAGGCGCAAATATCAACTATGTCACCGGTCACGGAATATTTGAAGCAACCCACGGAACAGCTCCCAAATACGCAGGCCAAGACAAAGTCAATCCATCCTCAGTTCTACTTTCAGGAGTTTTGATGTTTGAACACCTCGGTTGGAGAGATGCAGCTGATGACATTATTAAAGCTGTGGAACAAACCATTGGAGAAAAAATCGTCACATATGATTTTGCTCGACTTATGGATGGAGCCACAGAGGTAAAATGCTCGGAATTCGCTTCAGCGATTGTTGACAGACTTTAAACTCTTCCCAGATTAAAATAGAAAATTGAATGGATTCTACTGCCCCTAAGAATGAAACGCTTCACGACAGGCATCTACGCCGTGGCTTAGAACTCGTCAAACGATCTTTAAAAATACGCCCAATGTCACACGCAATTGCAATAACGGGTGCTTGCCTGTTTTCAATTTCAGCGGTAGCGCTGACACGAATTCTTGGTTTCGCCACAGATGAAGTAATAATCCCAAATCTTGACAGGGGAATCTCAGAAAACAGAAACCTTTGGGTTGCTGTTTCTTTAATTATTGCTGTGGGGGTATCAAGAGGGCTGGGAGCTTTCTTACGTAGGTATTTCCTCGCCGGAGCACGGTACGGGACAGAACTAGTATGGCGGCGCCAACTTTTCAATCAATACCTTGACCTACCAATGTCATTCCATAGAAGCAAATCTCCCGGAGAACTCCTAGCCCATGCTGACAACGACATGATGATAGCGTCACTGGCGTTGATGCCCTTAGCGTTCACAGTCGGGACTTTCTTTCTTTCAATCATTGCTTTAGTTAACCTTTTCCTCATCCACCCCATTATCGCCCTTTTGGCGTTGGTTCTTTTCCCATTACTTGCAGGTATGAACCAGATTTACTCACGCAAAGTTGTCTCCCCGGCAGCAGCAGTTCAAGATGCAGTTGGAAACACTTCAGCCATGGTTCACGAGAGCTTTGATGGGATAATGGTACTGAAATCACTAGGACGAAGCGAAGAAGAAATCCAACGTCTCCGTCAATCAGCTAATCAGATCAGAAATCATAGGATTACAGTAGGGAGGCTCCGAGCGATCTTCGAACCTTTGATCTATGCGTTACCGAATTTTGGTGTCATTGGCTTACTCATGGTTGGAACCTGGCTGATTGATAGAGGTTCCCTAACGATCGGAGATCTAGTAAGCGCAATCGCCTTATTTGGAATCCTTGCGTTTCCTATGCGCATAGTCGGTATCTTCTTTGAAGAACTCCCTAGGTCAGTAGTTGCCTTGGATCGTATTGATAAAATTTTGGATCTTCCAGTTCAGACAAAGCCTCCAACTGGAAACAAAGAAATTGGTGATCTATCCGGAAGCATTGAGGTTAAAAACCTAGAAGCTTCCTATGAGGAACAACTCGTTCTTAACAAGATAAATTTTCGAATTGATCAAGGAGAAGTCGTTGCCCTCGTTGGACCGACAGGTGTCGGAAAGTCAACTATCGCGGATTTAATTTCGGGTTTGCAAAAGCCTACCTCTGGAGAAATTTCACTTCACGGCATCCCACTTGAATCAATCAACCAGAAGCAACAGAATGAAATCTTAGCTGTCGCTTTTCAAGAATCTTTTCTTTTCGCTGACACGGTCAGAGAGAACATAGTTTTGGACAGAGATTTCAACGAAGCTCAAGTACTTCATGCAATAGAAGCCGCACAAGCTACGGATTTTATCAATGACCTTCCAGATGGGATCGACACCATACTCGGAGAAAGGGGAATTACACTCTCCGGAGGTCAGAGACAACGAATAACACTCGCAAGGGCGTTAGTAGGAAACCCTAAAATCCTATTTCTTGATGATTCAACGTCATCTGTTGATCCCATCATAGAAAAAAAGATCCTTGAGAACCTCCGAATGAATTCTGATGTGACCTTGCTTATCGTTGCTCACCGGCTTTCAACGATCAAACTCGCTGATCGGGTAATTTTTCTCAACCAAGGCAAGATCGAAGGAACCGGGACTCATGAAGAGATGATGAACATCAACGCATACGCAGCATTGGCAAAAGCATACGAGATCAACGAGACGACCCAATGAAACAACAACGTCAAAAAAACAATGAAGAAAGAGACCTTAAAAAACCACCATTGTCTCAGCTCGATAACGAAGATGACAATGAAAAAATAGGAGCCATTGAAGTACTCCGACGAGGTCTTGCTGCAAGCCCTGAATTGCGTTCAGGGGCTTTGTTGACAGTGATGATTGCACTTATAGTCGCAATCGGCTCATTAGCGATCCCGATTCTCATACAGTTAATTCTTGATCAGGGTCTCAACACGGGGGAAGGACTTAGATCAGGATTTATTTACATATCGTGTTCAATTGCTTTAGTAATAATAGTTTTTGTTACCTTCGCTCAACGAGCCACTTACAATCGCTTAGTTAAGATCGCTGAAACAACAATTCTGGAACTTCGCATAAGGGTATTCGCACACCTTCAGCGCCTCAGTCTCGCAGACCATCAAGAATCTCGGAAAGGAATACTGACAGCTCGAGTAACAAGCGATATCGAAACTCTCTCCCAGTTCGCCCAGTGGGGAGCTATCGCATGGATCGTAGATTCGGTAATTATCGTTGGAACATTACTAGTGATGGCCATTTACAGTTGGCAACTAACGATTATCGTCATCGCAATATATCTTCCAATAATTCCGATTCTCAAAGCAATCCAGCGCCAACAATTCATTAAGTACAGAGACGTAAGAGAAGCAGTTTCTGAGACCATGGGGCAAGCATCTGAAGCAGTTACCGCAGCTCCTGTGATCCGCTCTTATGGGTATCAAGAGTCAGTTCGAAAAAAATTGGAGGTTGCTAACCAATCACAATTTAAACATCAGATCAAAGCCCACAAATTCTTCGCCTTATTAGCTCCAGTTATGGATTTCTTTAGCGCATTTGCCATCGCCGGGGTGATCTTTGCCGGTTCATACATAGGTTCAGATATTGGGTTGACATCAGGTGAAATGATCGCCTTCGTGTTTCTCACAACAATTCTTGTCGCCCCTATCTGGGAATTAGGAGAAGTCCTAGACCAAACCCAAACAGCGCTTGCTGGTTGGTGGAAAATACTTTCAGTTCTTGACGTCCCTATTGAAGTCACCGAGCCAGATGAAGGAAAATATCTCCCTAAAGGGGCGCTTGATATCAAAGTCGATCAATTAAATTTCAGTTACCGAACAGGAGGTAAAGTACTCCATGACATCAACGTCCACATCCCAGCTGGAGAGAATGTGGCCGTAGTTGGAGAAACCGGATCAGGCAAAACCACA
>JASLWO010000002.1 GCA_030740795.1 Acidimicrobiales bacterium
AACCTCGATTCTTCGGAACTTATTTTAAGAGCCGCAGAGGGCAACCCACGTCCAACAAGCTAATAGAAGTACTACTTACCTAGGTAAGTAAAGAAACTTCGCAGCGGCGCAACTTAATAGTTGCGCCGCTGCTGCTTTTACGGCTATACAATAGGGCGTGCCTATCGGGTGAAATACTGCTCGATGTTAATTCACATTTAGGGGGAAATCTCAATGTCAGCACTTTTAGTGGCTTTAATCGCAGGTATTGGCGTAGGAGCTTTATATGCGATGTTTGGAGCAGGGATCGTCGTTGCTTTCCGAGGTTCCGGAGTCATTAATTTTGGGCATGGAGCGGTAGCTGCATACACTGCGTACACATTCGACGAGCTTAGGGAAACTGGGAAATTGCACCTCCCATGGTTTGATCCAATTCCTGAATTCGGGTTTTTGAAGACGCTGAGAATAAACAATTTACCAGTCGAACTAGAGTTGTTTAGCAATGTTGACCCGCTCACAAATAAACCCAATCTTGCGCTAACCATTTTCATTTGTTTGCTTATGTCCGCATTCCTAGGGCTTTTGATGCATTTCTTGGTCTTTAGACCGCTAAGGAATTCCCCTACATTAGGAAAGGTCATTGGTTCTATAGGCGTATTCCTTTATCTCAGTTCAATGAGTGCCGTAAATTTCGGTGGTCAGAACCGCGCTGATGATGGATTCGCAGGTTTCAACAATACATCTGGAGCCGTTAAGAATTTCCTCGGCCTTGGAGGAACTATCCCCAGATCCAATTTCTTTCTCTTTGGCGCAGCCCTTATACTATGCGTAATTGTTTGGGGGCTTTACAGATTCTCTAGATTCGGCATCGCTACAAGAGCAGCTGACGAAAATGAAAAAGGCGCTGCGCTCCTTGGCTACTCTCCACAATTCCTCGCCGGAGCGAACTGGGTTCTATCTTCTATAGCTGCTGGCATTGCAGGAATCCTATTCCTACACAAAACACAACCCGCAATGATCGGCTTGTTTGTTGTCGGAGGACTAGGAGCTGCACTATTTGGAAATCTCACTTCTATCCCTGGAGCTACTGCCGGAGGGCTCATTATTGGCATGGTTGCAAGCGGCGGTGTTGAGTTAACCACTAACGATTGGTGGCCTGAAATCCTTCCAAGTGACGGAGTGAGGAATTTCATGCCGCTTCTAGCCATCATTCTTGTATTGTATTTCCGCGGAGATAAGCTCCCTATACGTGGGTCCATAAGCATCGGGCGGCAACCAAGAGCGCCATCAACAAACAATGTTACGATCGGAGCGATAGGAGCCCTTGGAGTGGCACTCCTTCTATCAAACATCTTTGTCTCGAAATGGGAAGCAGTCCTCACTACGACCCTTATTGCCATCGTCTTCATGTACAGTCTGACTGTATTGGTTGGCTTCTTAGGACAAATCTCTCTCGTCCAATGGAGCATCTCTGGGCTAGCCGCTTACACGATGATCCGACTTATGGCAGATGGAACAAAGATACGAGAAACCGATTTTGTTACAAACAGTGGTTGGGGCTGGCCAACCGCTCTTGCCTTCTTAGCAGCGATTGCGGTCGCGGTCGTTCTCGGACTTCTAGTAGGACTACCTGCTTTACGTATACGCGGCGTGCAACTAGCGGTAGTTACCATTGCAGCGGTTATCGCTATTGAGACCATGATCATGAGAAACCCACCACTCATGGGTGATGGATCTGTCTCAGTCAACCCAACGCCTTCGCCAAATTGGTTTGGACAATACGTTGGGGGCTTTAACCCCAACACCGCTAGAACAGATTATTGGAAATTTAGTGTCTTCATAATTATCATTGCTGGACTTGTTGGAGTTGGCGTAGCAAACCTACGTCGCGGCCAAGTAGGAAGGCGGTTCCTCGCTATCCGAGCGAACGAACGTGCTGCTGCAGCTGCTGGAATTAACGTAGCCAACATGAAACTCTTGGGGTTTGGGATTTCCTCAGCAATCGCAGCTATCGCTGGGTGCCTAATCGCTTACAAACTCCCTGGACTACAGACCGACCAATTTGAAATCTTCGGAGGTCTGGCGCTTCTAGCCTTTGCCTACTTGGGTGGAATCACCACTGTTTGGGGAGCTATTGTTGGAGGCTGTTTAATGGCAGGCGGGTTGCTACCTGAATTTCTCGGAGTGCATTTTGAAAATATCGATACAGGACTTATTAATGCTGTGGGAGCAATTGGTCTTGTAGTAAACGCAAAAGTAACTAACGGAGAAGGAGTTGCTCTGCTACAAACTGATCTTGCTAAGAATACGCTGGCTGCCTTAAGGAGGCCACCGGATGATGAAACCGTTAACCAAAGCTCTGAAGAGGTAACAGCATGACTAACATACTGGAAACGAAAGACCTTACGGTGACCTTCGGAGGTCTTAACGCATGCGACCATGTAGACCTAGCTGTCCCGACAGGAAAATTTGTTGGACTAATCGGACCTAATGGTGCTGGAAAGACAACATTTATTGATGCAATCACCGGTTACGTTCCTACATCTGATGGTAATGCGATCTTTAATGGCAGTGATATTAGCGAACTCAAGCCACATGAGAGGGCGCAGAGTGGATTGGTGAGAACATTCCAATCACTTGAACTCTTTGAAGACCTTACGGTGCGAGATAACCTTCTTGTGGCTGCTTACCCAACTCGCTGGTATACCTTTATCTCTGACATGTTTCATTTGTCTAGAAAGGACAAAGAAATTGAAGATCGTGTTGACTGGGCCCTAAATATCATGGGACTCAATGACGTAACAGAAGCAATGCCAACCGACCTTAGCCATGGTCGGAGAAAACTCGTTGGCGTTGCTAGGGCGCTAGCGGCAAAGCCAAAGCTCATTCTTCTTGATGAACCTGCAGCTGGTCTAGACACGGCAGAAAGTCAGATCCTAGGCGGACACCTTCGAGAATTTCTTGACCATGACATGTCTGTCTTCTTAATCGACCATGACATGGGACTTGTTTTAAGCGTATGTGACTTCATTTACGTGCTTGACTTTGGAAAAATAATTGCCTCTGGAACTCCCGCAGAAGTTAGAGAAAGCGCAGCAGTAAAGGCTGCATACTTGGGTGAGCAAGCCGGAGAGATACAAGCCCAAGAAGGTGAGCGAATGCGCAGCCAACAACAAGAAGTGGGGGAACAAAATGACTGATACAGCAACAGAATCATCTCCGAGTACCAGCGGGAATAACTTAGTAGAGATAGAAAATTTGTCTGCTGGATACGCTGGTGTTGCAGTAATTCGAGGCGTTAACCTCCACGTAGGTGCAGGCGAAGTTGTAGCTCTTCTGGGTCCAAACGGAGCTGGCAAAACTACAACTCTCCTCACTACATCTGGGTTGCTCAAAGCACTTGAAGGTTCGGTTAGTGTCTTAGGAGAACCATCCAATTTCGGGGCACCACACAAAACAGCTCGACTAGGACTCGCCCATGTTCCTGAAGATAGATCCTTATTTTTCGGGCTAACAGTCCAAGAGAATCTTCGACTTGGTTTAAGAGGGAAAAGAAGTGACCAAGCAGCAGGATACGAATCAGCCTTAGATTTACTTCCTGCACTTAGACCTTTAATGAATCGGCGAGCTGGGCTACTATCCGGTGGAGAACAACAAATGCTAGCCATGGCTAGAGCATTAGTATCAAACCCAAAGGTGCTTCTCGTAGATGAAATGAGTCTAGGTTTGGCGCCTATTATAGTTGAGCGACTCCTCCCCATTGTTCGTGATATCGCTAATGAAACCGGCGCTGGCGTCCTAATAGTAGAGCAACATGTGCACCTTGCGCTTGAAGTCGCTGACAGGGCTTACGTCATGAGTCATGGAGAAATTGTCCTGGAAGGATCTGCCGAAGAACTACTACAACGACAAGATCTCCTTGAAGCAAGCTATTTAGGCGGCGAACTTGAAGAGGAGGCATCATGAATCAACATCGAATAGCCTCATTTGGGCACCTTTTATTGGCTTCGGGATATTTGATTTTTACCTTAACAGGGCCATGGGCGAAAAGAGATTCCGGCTTCGGAGCATTTAGCAGCGATGGCGGAACAGGATTTGGAATCATTGGAGTAACCCTTGGAGCGATCCTTGTAATACTTGCAATCTTACGGATCATGGGTCGATCTCAAGTAGTCCCCGGTCTAGGAGTAGAACAACTAACCCTTATCGTGGGAATCGCAGCATGGCTCAACCTGATATGTTTCATCGTTGGATGGCTTCCACTCTTTGAAGAAGGTCAAGGAAGGCGGCGCGGAGTTCCAGGTACTGGCTGGGGTGTCGTGGGAGGTTACTTTACAGTTTCGCAACTCCCTCTACTTCTGTGCCCTCTTACTTTGGGTGCCCCAAGTCCCAGCAAAGGAATCAAACCTCTTGTAGATAAAACACGCCAAATGTTTTCTACTGCAACAATTATCTGCGGAGCGACTTTAATTGCTTTCCCATTCATGACTTGGGTAACAAGTGGACCTGTCGAGTTAAGCGCCTTTGATGGAAGGAACAATAACCCCACCGAACCAGACGCATCATATACTATTCTTACCGGCTCAGGTCCAAGATTTGGATATCTCCTATTAGCCCTTGGAGTGGTAGCGATCCTAGCTGGATTGATGCGTCTACGACCTAAAGGGCTAGCTGAGCCCGGCCCTAACTTGCTCCTGTCGCACTGCCTTTTAGTAGTAGCGTTAGTTTCGCTTACTATGCCACTAGGAATCATCATTTCCTGCCTTCAAAGAAGTGGCTTAGATATTGGTATCGGCACTTGGCTTACATTCGCATCAAGTCTTGCGTTATTCGGATTAGCAATTAGCGAAAATAAGGTCCGTGACGCTGTAGGCGTCTAATCCTTCAATTTCCCAAAGTTCTACCAAGTATCAATCATTGGACGCTTTTTGCCTTTGCGTGGTTCGGTCGGAGACGCTGCCTTCAACGCTCTTGTAATCCACCGGCGAGATTCCATCGGATCAATGACATCGTCTATTTCAAAATGGTCTGCCATGCTCACTGCTTTGCCAACTTCATACATCCGTTCAACTAACGTTTGAAATGTTTTATCGCGTTCTTCGAGATCCTCAATTGCTTCTAGTTCCTTTCGGTAACCTAATTTCACCGCTCCTTCCAGACCCATACCCCCGAACTCTCCAGTAGGCCAGGCAATAGTAAAGAGAGGGAATTTGAACCCTCCAGAAGCCATCGCCTGTGCACCAAGCCCATACGCCTTCCGAAGGACGATCGTGCACGTTGGAACAGAAGTCGACCGGGCCGTCACAAACATCCGACTGACGTGTCTCACTAAACCAGTTTTCTCAGCTTCTGGACCAACCATAAAACCGGGAGTGTCACATAAATTTATAATTGGTAAATCAAATGCGTCGCATAGTTGCATAAAACGCGCTGCCTTGTCAGCAGCATCGCTATCTATAGCGCCTCCTAAGTGGCTTGGGTTATTAGCAATCACACCAACAGGGCGTCCTTCTACCCGAGCTAACATAGTTATGACTCCCACACCAAAATCCTTACGAAGCTCAAGAAGCGTGCCTGTATCAAACATCACCTCAATAATTTCTCTAACATCATAAACGCGTAGTCTATTCTCTGGGATAAGGTGCCTTAATTTTTTTTGATCTTGGCAATCCCAGTTTGATATTGGGCCTTGGAAATACGAAAGATACTTTTTCGCTGCTTGAACTGCTTCTTCTTCATCCTTGACACTTATATCCACTACACCATTCAGGCGTTGAATTTCCATGGGTCCTATTTCCTTAGGGTCATAAGTTCCCAATCCCCCACCTTCGATCATTGCTGGACCACCCATACCTATGTTTGAGTTTTCTGTCGCTATAACAACATCACAGCAACCAAGAATCGCTGCATTCCCGGCGAAACAGTAACCAGAATTAATACCTACTAGAGGTACTAGCGCAGAAAGTTCAGCCCAGAGGCCGAAAGCGAGACAATCCAATCCTGCCACTTGCATGCCATCAGTGTCTCCGGGTCGCCCTCCGCCTCCTTCGGTAAAAAAGATAACCGGCAATTCCCAACGTTTCGCTATTTCAAATAGTCGGTCTTTTTTGCGGTGATTCTGCCCTCCCTGAGTTCCCGCAAGAACCGTATAGTCATAAGACATAACCACGCATTGGGTCTTTTCTTCTGGGAACAGGTCGCCGTTAACTTCACCTACACCTGCGATCATCCCATCGGCGGGAGTATTCATGATTAGATCTTCAAGAGTTCTTCTCTTCCGCTGAGGGGCAATAGTGAGTGGGCCGTATTCGATATAAGAACCGTCATCTAGTAGGTCTTGGAGGTTTTGCCGTGCTGTTCTTTGGTTCGTAGCTTTACGCTTTTCCAAAGCTTTCGGACGGCGATGATCTAAACCGATCTCGTGCCGTTCATTCACTTCTGAAAGATCTTCTCTTATATGCTCAGGATCTATTTCTACTGCTGTGGTTTCAGTATTATTTGCGATTTCTTTGAATTCAAGTGAGATGAGATTCTGGTCTTCTAATACTGTCTCCCCAACTTGCACGTGGACTTCTTCAACAATTCCGCTTGAGGTAGCCATGACTTCATGTTCCATCTTCATAGATTCAAGTAAAGCAACTCTCTGACCAATTGATACTTCTTCTCCCAATTCAACATCAACTGAAAGAACTGTGCCTTGCAAAGGAGAAAGGAGCTTAGAAGTCATAGTCCAGACAACTATTCAGAAGGAGTTGGTAGCTGATTTATATAAGTTGGTAAATCAAAATAATCACGCCAGAGCGCAATTTCTCCATTATCTATTTCGAAAATGCCAGCACATGGCATCTCTACCCAACCATGGGGCCATAAAAACTTATCTAACCGTTCGTTCATCACTGTTTTGCCAGTACTTGTTTGTTTGCGGGTAATCCATTCAATTTGTTCGCAGCGATCCATCATGGGCATAAGTTGTTGGTGAATGGCATCTCTTCCGAAAACTTTTCCCATCGGGACATTATCGTATTCGCAATTCTCGCTCAAGAGAGAAACAGCTTGCTCTAAATTCATCTCATTTATGTAATCAATAAACTTTGTGACTATTTGTTCTGGTTCCATTTCATTCACCATGGAGCCTTGCCTCCCCATTGGTCCCAGTGCAAGACGGTTTCTACAGGCGGGCGTTTCGCCGGTTTAAAATCTGTCCCTATGGAATACCCGCATGTGATCAATGCGCACTGAGTAAAACTTTCAAAATCAAGACCAATGATTTCCGCAGCTTGTTCCTCAAACATCAGATGAATAGTCGTCCATGCTGTTCCTAGCCCTCGTTCACGTGCTGCGAGCATAAAACTCCATGCTCCAGGCAATATGGATCCCAACATCGCAGCCGAAGCCATTGATGGAAGCCCTTCGTACCTACCTGGCAAAATCGGAATCATCATAACAGGGACTTTCTCAAAGTTCTCTGCTAGATATGCTGCAGAACCGTGAACACGGTTTTGCTGAGATATCCGCTCGGAGTCATCCCCTTTATAGGCTGTCTCTACATTACCTTCCATCTGGGTGTACATCTCCCAACCTTGTTTGTAGAGGTTGGCCAGTGCTTCGCGTTGGTCTTTGTCAGTAACTACTAACCATTGCCATCCCTGTGAATTTGAACCAGTCGGTGATTGCAAAGCTGCTTCCAAGCATTCTTTGATTACTTCTGGTTCTACTGGTTTCTCAAAATCTAAGCGTTTGCGAACCGCTCGGGTAGTTGAGAGAACTTCATCTACTGATAAGTTAAGTTTCATTCTTTCCTTCTTTCAGATAATTAATTAATATTATTCTTCTAATTTGCTTTGGTATTGGTAACTGCGGTGAGTTCGGCCGCCAGCTACGAGAAGGTTCCTTCCGGTAACCCATCGAGCAGCAGGGCTTGAAAGAAACACTACGGCACTGGCGATATCCTTAGGTGCACCGAGGAAGCCGAGTGGAATTGAAGCAGCGATCTCCTCTTCTGCGCCATCGGCTCCAAGAACTTCGGCAAACATTTCTGTTACAACAGGACCAGGGGAAACAGCATTAACTCGAATTTTTGGAGCCAGTTCTATTGCTAGTGTCTCTGTCATGTTTAGCATTCCTGCTTTCGCAGCAGCATACGGTCCGGTAAAAGGTGAACCTCTCATCCCGGCTCCAGAAGAAATATTAATAATTGATCCTCCTTCACCCATTCGTTTAGCTGATGCTTTAGCACCTTGAAATGCTGTCGTTAAATTCAGCTCTATCTGATCTCGAAAGACTTCATCTGGGGTATCAATAAGTTTCCGTGTTTTCTTTTCATTTGACCCTCCAACGTTATTTACCCATATATCAACTTTTCCGAACGTATCAACCGTTAAATCAGCTAACTCATCCGACCTGTCTCTTATATCTGCTGCGAATATGAAGGCATCTCTGCCGCGTTCTTCTATGCCTTTCGCTGTTTCTTGTAGGTCTTCTTGCCTTCTCGCATTTACGGCAACGTTGCATCCAGCTTCAGCTAAACCCCATGCGATTCCTCTTCCTATGCCTTGGCCTGAACCAGTGACGACAGCGACTTTCCCTTCCAACTTAAACTCGTCTAAAAGTCCCACAAGCCCTCTCTTTCTTACATCCTTGCCTTGTTGAAGATTACTCGCATAGCGGCGTTACGAGAAATTTGTTTTGGACAGGATCTTCTCTCTACGCTGGCGCTATTGTCAAGACATGGGAAGAATGTCAGGGAAAGTAGCAGTGATAGTTGGTGGAGCTAGTGGCTTTGGTCTTGCCTGCACCGAGATGTTTGCATCTGAAGGAGCAAATGTAGTCATTGCTGGGCGTAGAGGCGACCTTGCGAAAGAAACAGCTGAAAAATACGGTGGCTTAGGAGTTACTTGGGATGTAACAAACTTTAATCAGGGGAAGGAAGCCAAAGCTACGATCATGGACCACTTCGGTGGTATTGACGCTGCAATAAATTTTGCCGGTTACGATGATGTCCTCTCTATTAGTGAAATTACCCCTGAGCACTTAGAACCAATGGTTAACGTGCAATTTAATGGTGCAATTTATTTCCTCAGGTTCATGTGTAATGGGATGGCTGAGTCTGGAGGCGGCTCAGCTATTTTGTGTTCATCACTAACTGCCCATAATCCGAATGTTGGAAGAGTGGGATACGCTGGCGCTAAAGCTGGCATTGAATACGTGGCTAAACTTGCTGCTGTTGAATACGGAAACAGCGATGTACGTATAAATTGCATCGCTCCACATGTTATTGAAACCGCAATGACAGCCGAGATGTTCAAAATTCCTTTCGCAGTTGAATCAGTTCGGTTACAAACCCCTCTTAAACGTATGGGATACGTCGAAGATGTCGCTAACTGTGCCTTGTACCTCGCGTGTGATGAGTCTAATTACGTTAACGGAGAAACGATCCGAGTAGATGGTGGTGCGCACACTCAGAAATTGCCATCTGACATTGATTACGCGCTTCTAGGAATTGCTAGACCTGATTTAGCAGCGGGATTCCCACGTGCCATGATCCCAGAATGGTACAAAGAGGAGCTCGAAAATAACGAGAATACCTAACGAACTTACTTCCAAACTCCATCAAGAAACTTAATTATTTCCTCCGCGAACACATCATTTCTATCACCAGCGACCATGTGTCCTGCTCCGGAAACGTCAACGAACTCGGCTTGCGGGTGTTCTTTCAAAAATTCTTGTGCTTCGGTCGAAGTTACGAGGTCGCTCATTTTCCCTCGTACCAAAAGGATTGGAACTTCTATGTTCTGACACACTTCGTTAAGGAGTTGAGGGTTTCTCATGTCAGGATTCGCGTCGGTTCTTTCTGAAGAAATAAAATTAGGATCCCAATGCCAGAACCAACGATCTCCGCGTTTTCGGAGATTCTTCTTTAAGCCTTCAAGGTCAGTGGGTTTTTTACGATGCGGGTTATAGTCTGCCAGAACTTCAGCGACTTCTGTAAGCGAGGTAAATCCAGTCTCGGCGTACTTCATCATGAAATCTTTAACTTTTTCAGCTCCGGTTAGATTCATATTTGGAACGATGTCTACTAATACCAGAGAGGTTATTGAATTAGGGCGAACTTTTCCTTCAAGGTACATTCCGACCAGCCCTCCCAGAGACGCCCCAACTAATACAGGATGAATTCTAAGTTCTTGAAGGACATGAACGACATCCTCAGAGAATTGACCCAACTGGTATTGTTTATTTGAGGACCAACCTGATCTTCCGTGGCCACGCAAGTCAAGGGTAATAGCATAAATACCGTTGCTCGCCAGTCGCCTGGCAGTAGCATCCCAAGAGTGGCGTGTCTGTCCGCCTCCATGAAGAAGAAGGACTGATTTCTCTGAAGCTGAACCCCAAAGGTCAACCTCTATCGCAAGACCAGATGAAGTCGTAAAGGTTTTCGTGAGTGGATAGAGATCTCCCATAAGTGTGTTTAAGAAATAGTTCCTGAATCACGAAGTCCGATTATTTCCTCCGACGTGTAACCGATTTCACTTAAAAGTTCATCCGTATGCTCACAATAAGTTGGCGCAGGAGTCGATTCGTGTTCAGGGTCTCCGTTAAAAGTTGCCCCTTGCCGTGGGACGCGTAGTCGTCCAACCACAGGGTGTTCTTTCTCTCGGATTGATCCAATATCAACTACGTGGGGGTCATTCGCTACGTCTGAAGGGTCTAGAACACTAACGGCAGGGACATCTGCGATTTGGCATTTATCCAAAGCTTCTTTAGTTGTGAAAGCGCCAAGCATCTCATCAAATGCCCCATACCAAGCTGTGAAGTTCTTACTTCTATTGCTTGCAGAAGAGAAACGTTCATCAGTAGCTAGGTCCATTCTTTCCAATGCTTTACAAACTGCTTCCCACTGGCTATCAGTGCCAGCTGTTACAGACACCCAGCCATCAGAAGTAGAGAAAAGCTGGTACGAACTCAAGAGATTAGGTAGGTGCAGAGCGTCTTCATCAAGAAGAGTCTCATGCATCATCACATCAGGCCAGTTAAACGCAATGTTCGCTTCAAGCATTGAGACTTCAACATATTGGCCTTTCCCAGTGGTACTCCTTGCCAATAGCGCAGCTGTAATTGCTTGCGATGTAGTAAGCGCCGCTACTTTGTCTGCAACCATACCTCGGATTAGATTTGGCCCTGATTCAGTTTTTTGCGCACCCGCCCAACCCGAAAGTGCCTGTATAACCGGATCGTAAACTGGTCGTCCGCTGTAAGGTCCTTTAGAACCAAATCCTGATGAAGAGACATAAACAAGAGAGGGATTTATCTCTAACGCTGCCTCAGCGGAAAATCCTAAACGTGCTACCGCCCCGGGTCGGAATCCCTCAATGAAAACATCTGCTTCTTTAACAAATGCCCATAGAATCGCTTTCGCTTTCTCATGAGATAGATCTAAGCCAATTGATCGTTTCCCAGCATTAGCATTTACAAACCATCCAGACATGTTATTTTTGCGACTCCCATACATGCGAAGGTCATCGCCACCAGTAGTGTTTTCAACTTTGATAATTTCAGCACCCTGAGAAGCTAACAAATGAGTAGCTCCGGGAACTGCAATCATCTGAGCCAATTCAACTATCTTAATTCCAGCTAAGGGACCTGACATTATTCCACCGAACTCATTAAATTACCCATGAGAATAAAAAGAAGGATCTTCACTAGGATCAGAAGTTAAATTCACTGGGCAATCATTAGCTACATCAAGGACCGCAAGAAGCCTGCCGATGCCAAGACAAAATCCTATCAAAGCTAGCAACTCTAGAATTTGCTGATCAGAGAACACCGCCTTTACTCTTCTCCAGAAATCGTCATCGCTGCGCATAGAGATATGGTCAAAAACAAACCTTTCTGCCATCTGCGCTGCCAATTTCTCTTGTTCTGAGAATGCGCCGATCTCATCATATTCTTCTACCCGATGATAAAGATCATCATCTAAACCTTGCTGCATCGCCGATGCAGAACGAGTATCAAGTCATATATGGCAATCATTAATTTGCGCTATGCGCATTCGTGCTACTTCTCGGACTCTTGTATCCAAAGAAACCTTTGTATACAAGGCATCCCCAGCGATCCCTATCCCTTTCCCGACGTTTGGCTGCAGGTGCCAAAGCCTGCTTCGTTCCAAACCTTCACCTTCTGGAATATCAACTCTTGCCATAATGCCCCCTACATGAATTCGTTACTTTACCTTTTTACTTTAGCTTGACCATAAGGGGGAAGAAAGGCTAAGCAGAAAGCATGGAAGAATTCAATCTTAATGAAGTAGACCGGTTGTTAACAACAACAAGAGCAGTACGGAAACGTCTTGACCTTGAGCGGGAAGTCCCACGAGACCTTATTCTTGATTGTGTTAGGGTCTCGACGCAGGCACCCGCTGGGGGAAATTATCAAAAGTGGCGGTGGGTTATCGTTGATGATCCTATAAAGAAAGGGATCATTGCTGATGCCTACCGAGAAGCATACGCCCCCTATATAGAAGCTCAAAGAACCGCTGTTACCGATAAGGCTTCAGATGATTCGACTCTGGGGAAGATAATGTCGTCAAGTGACTACCTAGCCGAGGTACTTGAAAAGGTACCAGTCCTTGCGATTCCATGCTCTCTTGGCACACCTTCAGATATGGAAGGATCTTTAGGCGGCGGACTCCAGGGATGGTGGGGATCAGTTCTACCAGCAGTCTGGAGTTACATGCTAGCTGCTCGCGCTCGAGGATTAGGTACAGCTTGGACGACTCTCCACCTTCGGTACAACGAACGTGTCGGGGCTGCTCTTGAAATCCCAGATACTGTGACCCAACTAGCATGTGTCCCAACTGCTTACTATTCTGGCGAAGGTTTCCGACCTGGAAAGAGAAAAGCTGCTGAGCAGGTTACTTACTGGAATACCTGGAAAGAAACTGATGTCCAGTCAACCTAAGATTTTGACTCACCGTGTTTTTCAGCAGTTTTTTCATGATGCCGTATCACTTCATCAACTATCAAGCGAAAGACTTTCTCCCCAAATAAAGGATCCATACCTACTATTTGAGCAATTTCATGAAGGCGAGATATTTGCTGCCTTTCCCGTTCGGGGTCCGCAGCAGGTAAATCATTCTCTGCTTTAAATTGACCTACGGCCTTTGTTATTTCAAACCGTTCGGCCAACAACCGAATCAACTGTTCATCAAGTTCATCAATTCGTTCTCTGTGGTTTCGCAAAACGTCCCTATTCATAAAATCTTAACCTCGCTACTCCTTAGTAACTGATTCGTCTTTGGAATAAGTTTAAACACTACTAGATCTCCAGCTTTCTAGCGTTTGTTTCCTGTGAACCTCTTGAAATAGTGATCTTTCCTTAAAAATGATGGAAAAAACGATCATAGAGTGGAGATTAGTTAAATCACATGACAACATCTGATCATGATCTCTTCTAGTGAAACTTTCAATGGGACTTGGCCATTTGAACCAAGATTTAGCAATGCAGCAGGATTCCAACAACATTACGTGGATGAAGGAGAAGGAGAAATAATTATTTGCCTTCATGGCGAGCCGACTTGGGGTTATCTCTATCGAAACATGATTGAACCATTGGCGAAAAATTACAGGGTAATAGTTCCAGATCATATGGGGTTTGGGAAAAGCGAAACCCCAGAGGATCGCGAATACACGTTAAAGAGCCATACGGAGAATCTAAGCTCCCTCATCGACGATCTTGACTTGAATGCAGTCACATTAGTTATGCAAGACTGGGGTGGTCCGATTGGCACTGCATATACGGTAAGAAATCCGGAAAAAGTGAGCCGCTTGGTGTATATGAATACCATCGCTGGTTATGGGAAAGTTTCAGAGGGTGTGACTCGAATCCGCGATTCGGAGTGGTTCACATGGATTGGTGAAGGATTAGAAAATGGAAGAACGGAAGCCGTTCTTAGAAATGCTGGGTCAACCGTCTTATCTATAATGAAACGACTTGGTTTCTCCAATTCAAACGTTATTAATGATTCTTGGATTAATGCTTACAGTGCTCCATTCCCTGATTATCAAAGCTCTATAGGAGCTTATGAGTTTCCCATTGATGCTTACCTCGGAAGAATAAACGAGTATGTTCTGGAAGGAATTGACGGCTTAAAGGACCTTACGTCTAAACCAGCGATCCTTATCGAAGGCTTGGAAGATAAAGCAATCCCGCCAGAGTTCGCAATAGCTGATTTCAAGTCACTGTGGCCTTCATCACCAATTATTGAACTTTCTGGAGTGGGGCATTTCTGTCAAGAAGATGCTCCTGAAATATTGGTTTCAAGCATTCAGCAATTCATGCAAACAAAGAAATACGATGCAGAAATTACTAGGAATAAAAAATGAACTATGGCTGATGTAGACAAAATAACAAAGAATATCCAAGCTGGAACCCGCGGACCTGGCGGGCAATGGGAAATCGTTAACGAAGAAGTGCTGGGTGAGGATTTCATCGTATTTAAGAATCGCCATCGCAACATTAACGAAATGCTAAAAACGAATACGTCCAAATGGGCGGAAAGAGAATGCCTTGTCCTTGGAAATAGCCGAATTTCTTACCAGGAATTGCAAGACCGAGTTGAGTCCACTGCCTACCGGTTGCAGACCATGTACGGTATCAATGCAGGCGACCGAGTTGCTATTCTGGCTGCGAACTGCCCTGAGTGGGTTATTGGTTTCTTCGCTGCTACACAAATTGGGGCTATCGTTTCAGCTCTTAATGGTTGGTGGACAGAAAACGAAATTAAGCATGCGATTGAACTCACTGACCCTTTATTGATAGTTGGGGATACACGCAGATTGGCCCGCGCTGGGCCTCTTCTGGAGCAATTCCCAGTGGTTGATATCGATAAGTCCTCAAGTTTTTTTGAATCAACTGGGGAAAGCCCCGTTCACTCTGAAATCGATGAAGATGACCCTGCATTAATTCTTTTTACTTCTGGAACAACTGGGAAATCAAAAGGAGCTCTACTCTCTCATAGAAGCCTCATTGGCTTTGTTGATGGGACGATACATAATGGCTACGAAAAAAAACTTATAGCGCTGAAGCTTTTAGATATTGATCCTTCTTCTCTGCCTTCAAACCAAGATGTAATTTTGGCTACATCGCCTTTATTTCATATTTCAGGTTTGCCCGCTGGTGTATTAATGAATATGGCAAATGGTGCAAAAATAATTTTCCGCTCTGGCCGATTTGATCCCTCAGATGTACTCCGATTGATAGAAGAAGAAAGCATCACAAATTGGACAGCTATCGGTGATATGGGACCACGGGTAATGGCCCATCCTGATTTCGCGACGAGAGACACTTCTTCATTAACTCGTGTAAGTAGTGGAGGAGCCCATTTATCAGAGAACATGCAGCAGTTAATAGCAGAACATTTCCCTCAAGCAGCTGGAGCTATTGGCCAAGGCTACGGAAGCAGCGAATCTTGCGGGGTTATCACTTCAATAGGAGGACAAGATTTCAAAGATTACCCTACTTCTGCAGGGCGAGCTTGTTTAGGGTACGAAATTGAAATACGGGACTCTGAAAATAACCCCCTCTCTGACGGAGAAGAAGGAGAAATTCATGTGAAGTCAGCGTACTCAATGCTCAAGTACTGGGAAAACCCTCAGGCGACAGCAGAAACATTAAAGAGCGGAAGATGGCTAGCTATGGGAGATATAGGGAAAATGGTTGATGGGAGGCTGTACATCAATTCAAGAGCTAGAGATATGATTATCAAATCAGGTGAAAATATTTACCCAGTTGAGATTGAACACCGACTGGAAAGCCACCCAGATATTCAAGAAGTAGCTGTTCTTGGGGTAGATCATGCTCAAAAAGGACAGGAAGTAAAAGCAATCGTTGTTTTGACCCCTAACGGCCATTTCAGCCCTGAAATATTTTCAGAATGGTGTGAAGAGACATTGGCTACATACAAAATTCCAAACCATTGGGAGCATAGAGTTGATCCACTTCCAAGAACAGCAAGTGGGAAAGTCATTAAAGGCGGCCTAACAGGTGATCGGGAACTAAGCGACTACGAAGATTAAACACCACCCATTTTAATTAATACCTAGTAACTCATCTTCAGTGATGCGGTTAACGCTTATTGGGATTGCGCTCATAATTGGCAAACCAGTTATCCGGTCATATCCGGAATTAGATGTGACAAGACGGTTAGTGGGAGATCCAATATCTCTTACTTTCTCATCTGTTAATGAAAGACCACCCCAAGAATGCGACATCGCTATAACGCCCTGTTTTATATCTGGGTCGACTTCTGCAACCCCAACTACAGATGCCCTTGGAGATGCAATTCGTAAGAGATCTCCGGGTTCAGCACCAAGATTTTGAAGATCATCAGGATGAACATACGCATAATTGGTAGTCGCAACTCGCGCCAACCCCGGGAGTTCAGATCCCAAAGAATTCAGGGCATGTTTGAGTCGTCTCCCCACTAATAAGAAAGGGAACTCCGTGTCGTTGATGATTCCAAGAAGATCGCTTCCAGATTTTTCATTTCTAACCTCGTTTAGTTCTGAGTAAACATCTGGGGGGCAAACCGCAAATTTTGCATCATTATCTGGGGCGCCTGGCAGAACAATAATTGGATTGTCATGAATCACTCCTCTATTTTTCCGCCATTCACTCATAGGCAAGCGGGAATTTGCATACACATGATCTATGACGTCGCTATCCGTCAATGTCGTTCCTATTGGTAGATCCCCGCCTGGCAAAGTGAGTTTGGTACCTATCCTTTTAGCTAGACCTACAAACACTTCCCATTCATTTAGAACGTCATCTCCCGAATCAATAACGCGGTCGGTGTAGTTTGTGTAGACAGCAGGGAATCGCCTATCCATAACATTTGGAACATCTTCCCTTTCTAGTTGTAGTCGCGGGGCAAAAATGTAATCAGATAGTTCCGCTGTAGCTGTCATCCGGTGGTCTATGACAACTAACAATTCCAAACTTTGAAGGGCTTCAAGAGTTTTTTGCTGATCGGGCCAAGCTTGCACAGGATTTCCTCCTGAGACGATCAATGCCCGCACCTGTCCATCTCCTTCCAAAAGAATCTCATCGTTTAGAGCGTTCGTTAGCATTTCATCGGCAAGACCATGTAAGCCTCTAACACGGTGAGGAGTTCCAGGGGTTGGGTTACTTGGCCCTTTGACCTGAGCACGGCGCGAATCACCGGGTGAAAGCATGTAGGGGCTCTCCAGCGAATCTCCCTCTCTTAGAACCCTTCCACAGAGAACGTTTAGCGTAAGTGTAAGCGTTTCCATCAATGTTCCATGAGGAGCCATATTAGGTCCCGTCCCAGACCCAGCTGTTCCTCGGGGACCTCCGGCAAAGATTGTCGCAGCAGTTTGAATATCATCAGGGGAAACCCCACAACGAGTTGCTGCATATTCGGGCGTGAAGAGGGCGGTAGCTTCTTTCAAGAGATCAAGCTGGTCACATTCAACGTATTCATCGCAAAATTCTCTGTCATGTAAATCGTTGCTAAGAATAACGTTGATCATTGCAGCTAGAAGCGTAGGATCTTCGCCAGGCTTTACCTGTAGCCAAAGGTCAGCTTGCTTCGCTAATTCACTTCTCCTCGGGTCAATTACTATTAATTTCAATCCTCTTTTCTTTGCTTCCCGAAGCTTTACGAAGGGATCGGTTCCTTGAAGTCCGCTTGCCGGCCCATAGCTAGAGACAAGTGGATTATACCCAACTGCTAGTAACACATCTGAGTCAGAAAAGTTTTGCCATCCAGCCTCCCAAGCACCCAAACGAAGGAGAGAGCTCCTGTGGGCGGGTTGATCAATAGTCAACGAAGTGTAGAAGGAAGGTGAGCCGAAACCTTTATGCCAAGATGAAGCTACGGCGACACCGACACTATTTTGATACGCTCCCGTTCCAATATATGTGGCCACTGAACGAGGGCCATGCTCTGAAATAATCTCTTCAAGTTTCTTAGCGATTTCATCTAGAGCATCACCCGATGAGATCGGATAAAAAACTCCAGACGGGGTTTTCTTAAGAGGAAACCTGAGGCGACTAGGACTATGGAACTGGTCTGCTAATTGCCGACCCTTTACACACGAATAGCCTTTAAAGAGGGGATCGTTTCTATCAGCTCGGACAGCGATGATCCTGCTGTCATCTTCAATATCAATTTCCATTGGGCAGGCTGCGTGACAGACGCGACAAAACGTTTTTTTCGTAACAATCATTACTTTGAATTTACATGGTTTTCTTTACAAAGATTCAATGCGACTTTAGACGATCTTCCCTAGAATGTGCCTGTGAGGTGGCGCAGGACGCCAGAAGGTGAGAGTGTTTAGCATGAGCTATGAGTGTTTTGAAGTAACAGAAATTGGAAGTGTTGCCCACGTCCAACTGAGTCGTGGTGACAGTCTAAATACTATGATTCCTGCTTTTTGGAGTGAGTTGCCAGAAATCATTAACGCTATAAGTGATGAAGGTAAGGCCAGAGCGATAGTTATCTCTTCAACTGGCCGGCATTTCTGCGCTGGCATGGACCTATCTGTGTTCACAAGTGGTGGTTTAAGCGATGGGGCACGTTCTGAAAGAGGAAGAAGTAACGCCATAACTCGAGGTGGCGCCCTTCACTTACAAGAAAGTTTTACTTGTTTTGAAAAAGCTAGGATGCCTGTCTTGACTGCTATACAAGGTGGTTGTGTAGGAGGTGCAGTTGACATGGTTACTGCGGCCGACATGCGTTATGTTTCTGAAGATGCTTGGTTCTGCATACAGGAAATTAACATTGGGATGACTGCTGATGTTGGAACGTTACAAAGACTTCCTAAGTTGATCCCTGAAGGAATTGCTCGAGAATTAGCTTTTACGGGGCGGCGGATGTCTGCCCAGAGAGCACTAGAGGTGGGATTAGTGAACCAGATTTTCCCTACTCACGAAGAACTTATTGAAGGAGTGCTAGAAATTGCGGCAGAGATAGCAACTAAATCACCTCTTGCGATCTGGGGTACAAAGGAAAGCGTGAATTTTACTCGAGATCATTCAGTAGCCGATAGCTTGAATTTCATAGCGACTTGGCAAGCTGGAATGTTCCAGCCAAAAGATATGGCGGCAGTCTTCGAAGCGCAGTCAAAGAATGAAGAGCCAGAATTTGATGACCTACCTCCCATTCGAAAAGGTTTGGGCTAATTAGCAAGTAGCCTTCTGCCTATTAATTTCAAGCACAAAGTTTCGTCTGACCCTTCAAATATTGAGAGAACGCGTGCATCAACAAAGAGTCGGCTCACCGCGTATTCTTCTGCGTACCCGAAGCCGCCGTGCATTTGCATTGCCTCTCTGGTTACCCATTCAGCGGCTTTGCACGCATAGGCTTTAACCATTGCCGCCTCCAAAGTACCTGAACCGTTAGACATAAGTTCCCCTACTTTATAGGTGTACTGGCGGCAAGCTTGTATAAGTGCCGCCATGCGTCCTAGCTTGATTTGCGTAAGTTGGTAGTCTGACAAAGACTGACCGAAAACCTTCCGCTCTGCACAGTATTCCAATGCTTCTTCGTAAGCTCTTTGCATTACCCCAACCGCACGAGCAGCTGTTTGTAATCTACCATTTTCGAAACCTGCCATTTGTAGGTAGAAGCCTCTCCCCTCTCCATCTGAATCACCTATAAGGGCTTCAGCCGGGACCTGCCAATCTTGAAAAGAAATTTCGAAACTATGCATACCTCTGTAGCCAAGTGTCGGAATCGCCCTCCCTTGCATTCGTCCTCCAGAGTCTTGTTTCAAATCAAAGTTGTGTCCTGCAATTCGTTCTTTTCTGACAACAAAGACGCTAAGGCCTCGATGACCTACGGATAAATCAGGATTTGTTCGGGCAAGGACCATTAAGAGATCAGCTCGCCCCGCAAAAGTACACCATGTTTTCACGCCGTTGAGCTCCCAGAAACCATCATCTTTTTTTCGAGCTGACATAGTTATTGACGCAACATCGCTCCCGTGGTCTGGTTCTGTGACCGCTACTGCTGACATGTTTTCTCCGGAGGCTATTCCAGGCAAAAGGTCTTTCTTTTGTTTTTCTGTTCCGCCGTTTTCTATAGCCCTAGCCAAGATTTCTGGTCTGGTGATAAGAGACCCTCCGATACTTAGCGACGCTCTAGAAAGTTCTTCAGTGGCTATCACCATCGCTTGCATATCTTGGCTTGACCCAGTGGCACTACCCCCGTATTCAACTGGGATGGATAGCCCAAAACATCCAAGGTCAGCTAAGCCACTAATAATTGACTCTGGAACATCCAAATCTTTCCGGTGTACTTCCTCAGCTATGTCCACAATATGGTCCTGTCCGAAGCGTCGAAAGGTTTGAGCTACGAGTTCCATGTCGTCGCTTAGGTGTAATTTCCCCGGATTTTGTGAGTTCTGTGCATACGACTCCGGTGTTCCATGACTAGTAACGTATGCACGCACAAGTTCAAGATCGGAATTATCGAATGACCATAATTGTTCGCATCCAAAGGAAATAGTAGCTACTGACCGGAGCACATCTGAACAAAATATTTCAACGAGTTGGCTTTCCTCAGGACCATTGTCAGCATAATCTAGGAAACTTTCTGCAATCGCGTGGGCAGAACTCGCATGGGCAATACCGTAGAGAAAAGCTTGGTGAGCTTCGGGTTTTTCCTGCGACCGGAGATGAGAGATTCCGGAATCGATGATATTTTTTGCGCTTTTCAGGGCATCCGAGGCTTTCTCACGATCCACGGTATCCCCTCCAATCACTCGTTATAGCCTGATAGTTGATTTCAGTGTAGGTCTTTGGTGGTTCTCCGGCACTCTTGAAGGGCGAATTCAATTTTCAGTTTTAACTTCTCCGTCAATTCGATTGAGGATCTGAACACAACCAGATTCAGGATCAACTTCAATGAGCGCCCCATCATCGATGTCATCCAGAGCGTTGGGGACTCCGATGACGGCTGGAATGTTCAATTCACGTGACAAGACTGCAGCATGACACATCGCCCCGCCTTCAACCGTTACCAGCCCACCTGCGATTGAAAGGACCATATTGTATGCCGGAGAAGTGGTTCTCGTAACAAGAATCTCTCCTGGCTGCAAACGGTCCAATGCTTCATGAGCATTCTCTGCGACTCTGGCAACCTGTTGATATTTACTCTTCCCTATACCAATTCCTCGCAACTCTCCATTAGCGGTTCGGTTACCTTGTTCTCCAGAGTCATGCCCATCACCCATCCCGAGTTCCGCAAGGATTTTCTGCACCGTATTCACTGCCATCGCCAGATGCTCTGGAAGAGCACCTACTGGAGGTGGCGTTTCGGTCATTCCCAATACCGCCGGAGGGTCCAGCAACTTTTGCTGTGATCTAAGTCGCGCACGTTCTGATAATTCATCGGAAGTCGGTCCATTCCTATTAGATACGAGTTCAGGCAACTCTTCTGTCGTCAATTCAAAGATATGAGTTTCATTCACAATCCGTCCAGCCTCTTTGAGGCGGAAACCTGCTTCAAGCATTCCCAACCGCAACAAACCGCATGGCCATTCAGCGGTAATCGGCCCATTGTCATCTCGCAAGTCCATGGCCTCTCGAGCTCGGGAAAGAAGATCATCAAAATGTTCATGGTCCTTAGCAGGTATCCTGCTGCGAACCGAATTTACTTCTGTTTCAAGTTCATGTGTTTCAGAAGTAGTCAATTTATCGCTTGCACGGATAGTAGCCAGAAGAACTTCTGGAGATTCTTTCAATGTTGGAGAATCTATGTCATATCCTGCATAAAGCACTGAGCCGTGAAAGCGGAGGTAAGCATAAAGTTTCCCTGATATTGAATCTGAAATGCTAGCCAATTCCTCTAGCGAGGAAGGCGATATCCCTGATTGATTAACTTCTCTAGATATTGCATTAAGGGCTTGAAGGGGTTCAGACGTTGAAGGTGAAGCCCCCGCTAGCAATGCGAGAAGTTGGCGACTGGGAATACCCCAATCAGACCCTGCGACGAGAAAGCGACCTATAGGTCCTAGATCATAGCAGTGGAGTCGAAAATGCTCATCTAAGGTTTCTCGAAGATGAGCGATCAGGTTTGCCAGATGTATCCCAAGGGCGGAATCATCAAGATCTTGCAGTTCTATATCCTGAAAATCCAAATTCTTTGCAACCAAGGAAGGTCTGCCTTCTTCCTTCCAAGCATTAATAACTTCTGAAACTTGCAAATTCTCCAAAAAATGTTTTGCCGCTTTCTCGCGACGTCGAAATTCCGGATGTAGGCGTGCCACTAGCCAAAGAAAAATAAATGGAGGTTGCTTTCCAACCGGACGGTCAGGGAATATTAGAGGTCTCATTCTGCTATACCAAAATCCATTTACGAATCTGATACTCAACGTTTCAGCAGGAATACCTATAGTTGCCCATTCGCGACGGTAGACCTCCTCTACAGCAGTTCCAACAAGTTCCCGAGCTATCGGAGTGGTTCCACCAGGGAAATGCGATCTGTCCAACTGCCAGAATCCAGGACCAGGTGGATTAAAATCTATAGCTTCCATGAAATTGCCGACTCCTTGACTCACTAGAAATTCTCCAATTATGGTATGCGACTCTCTAAGTTGTAGCTAGTTTGAGAGGATGAACCCTGTCCCTCTTACTGCCGGAATCCACCTACCTCAAGCAGGTCCCGCTGCTTCCGGAGATTCGATAACACAAGTAGCACAATTAGCTGAAGAGTTAGGTTTCAGAGATGTTTGGGTCAGTGATCACTTAGTTATCCCATCTAACGCTAAGTACCCTCCATCTGCCTACGTTTTTGAACCTTTCGCTGTCATGGCTTGGGTCGCTGCTCAAACCTCAAGAATTGGAATAGGAACCACCGTTCTAGTCTTACCGATGCGCAACCCAATAGTTACTGCGAAATCACTAGCTTCTATAGACCAGTTAAGCGGAGGTCGGGTCATACTTGGAACTGCCGCTGGATGGCTCAAAGCAGAATTTGATGCACTCGGAATCCCATTTGATGAAAGGGGACCTCGTACCGATGAAGCGTTAGAAATTATTAAATGCCTATGGAAAGAAGACCATATTTCAGCCTCATACCCGATACATGGGGCAGAGTTCGTTGAAATGCGCGCCAAACCTCAACCTGTTAGCGATATCCCCATTTGGATTGGAGGACATGCTGATGTTGCTCTTCGAAGAGCAGCCCGAGTGGGTGATGGCTGGCATGGAGCCTTTCTCTCCCCCAGTGAAACATCAAGAATGGTGAAGAAATTACATTCTTACGAACATAAAGATGATTTCGTTATTTCAATGCGAACCAATTGGGACCCTCTCAAAGATGACACTGAAAAAATCTTATCCGAGATCAGTAAATACGTTGAGGTAGGAGTAACCCATTTTGTCCCTGAACCAAGACAAAGAGACAAACTAGAATATATGCGTTCAGTTGAAATACTTGCTGACCTTTTTGACCAGTCAGGAATCCATTTATTTAGAAGTTAGAGAGCAAAGGCTCATAGCTCAGGATTCTTACCCTCTTTACCGTAAAGAACTTTCTCTCGTGTGGGAACCCTAATGCCCACGTACCACACACCGAACACGCCAACGACTCCAACGAGGAAACGTACCCACATTTGAGTTATTGCGAATGTAATACTTAATGTCACCGCTAATGACATCATTGCAATCGCTACCACTTTGGACTTCCTTGGCATCCCTAAGCCAGACCGATGGTCATGAATTAATTTCCCAATTCCGGGCAATTGAAGTATCCACTTCTCAAATCGCGGACTTGATTTAGCGAAACACCAAGCAGCCATGATCATGAAAACCGTAGTTGGCATTCCTGGAATCAATACACCGACAAATCCAAGCCCTACGCAGATAAACCCTAAAACCAAAAGAAGGTAACGGAAAAATGTTGATGATACTGTTTGGTCTCGATCTTCATCACGGTCAATCATATTCTCTACTCAAGACTAGCCTTCTGAGAGACACTTCTGTTAGTAGACATCGGGGAACTCTTGTAGACTCCAACCATGGGGGAAAATACTGAGATCTCAGAGTTCATCAATTTATCGGGGAAACGGGCTCTTGTAACTGGTGGGTTGAAAGGAATAGGAAAATCAATTACTTCCAGACTGTCTGAATGCGGAGCTAAAGTCTTGGTAGCGGACTCCGATCCAACCGTTAAACAAGAAGAAACAGATGAGAAGGTTGACTTCATACAGTGTGATATCACCGACAGTTCTCAACTTATAGAAGCTGTCAGTAAAGCGGCAGGCAATGACGGCCTTGATTTTCTTGTAAACAATGCGGGAATCTTCCCGACAACAGGACCGCTAGAACAAGCAACTGATGAATTCGTCACCAGGATGCTTGAAGTTAATGTTCGCGCTCAATTTAGTGCTTCTCGCGAAGCTTCCAAACAGATGAACCGGAACGGGGCGATCGTAAATATTTCCTCAATCGCCGCTCTTCGAGGTGGAGCTAACATCACCGCATACAGCACTTCCAAAGCAGCGATCATTGGTTTGACACAATCATTTGCCCAAGAACTAGGTCCAAAAGGAATTCGAGTTAATGCTATTGCCCCTGGAATCATTGACACTCCAGGCGTCCAAGAACAATTAGAACCTCTTAAGGCAGGTGGTTTAGATATCAGTGCTGCTATAGCAGCGAACCCTTTACGCATGTCTGGGAATCCTGATTACATAGCAAGAGCGACATTATTTTTGGTTTCTGGCTTAGCAGAATTTATAACAGGCCATCTATTAGTTGTAGATGGCGGATCAACCGCATAACAAAAGGAAAAATATGGAATCAGCAACAGTCCGTGAGATAAAGGAGAAGATTCATTACGAAGTTTCACGTACTGAACCACCTGAAGGATTTCCGAAATTCCATGACATTCCTAAGGGACGATATATTTCGGAAGAATTCTATAATCTTGAACAAGAATTCGTCTTCGGCAATTCATGGGTTATAGCTGGTCGTGAAAATGACGTAATAGAGCCCGGAGATTTCTTCACATTTAAAAAACTCGGAGAGCCTATGCTCATAATCCGGGGTAGCGATGGAGGAATTCGTTGCTTCTACAATACGTGCCAGCATCGAGGTGCACCTGTGGTTAGAGACGAAAAAGGTTCATCTAAGCGTTTGCGCTGCCAGTACCACTCTTGGAGCTACGACATAACTAGTGGAGCTCTAGTGGCAGTTCCAGATGAGCATGATTTTGTGGATCTTGATCGGGCCGAACGATGCTTACCGCAAGTAAGTTGCGAAACTTTCTCTGGATTTATTTTCATTAATAAAAATCCTAATGCAAAACCATTAATTGAATCTCTTGGGAAGGCTCGTGAAATGCTAGACCCTTTGAATTGCGAATCGTTAAAAGAGGTCTACCGAGAAAGCATGGTCGTACCTTGCAACTGGAAAGTGACCGCAGAAGCTTTCCTTGAGGTCTATCATTTCAAGCACATTCATTCAAACAAAGAAGGTTGGGCCATACTTGACAGTAAAAGGGCCGCTATGGGTCTCTACCGTGGTGGCCATAGTCGAATGATCACTGGTTATTCAGATCAACATGTCAAAAGATCCAATATGGAATCGTGGGATGACTGGAAGCCTCTTGATAACGGTGATTTTAAAACTGTTCAATCAACCAATCAGGATTTCCTAAACATGGTTGACTGCACAAGCACAGCTGTGAGCTATTTCCCAAACACGATCATTCCATTAGGGGTATTTGGGTTCCCAATCCTTCTATTCTGGCCAATTGATATTGGAACTACTCTGCTTGAATGGTTCTATTACGCGCCACGAGACTGGGAAGGTGACGAACTTCCATTGCACTGGGAAATCCGATCAAAACAATTTAACCAAATTATGGATGAGGACAAATACAACATGGAGCCCATGCAGGAATCTCTTGATTCCCAAGCATTTAAAGGGGTTCCTATCAACTATCAAGAACGAAGGATATGGCATCTACACGAAGAGATAGACAGAATGATAGGCGCTGAAAAGATTCAAAAAGAACTAAGAATGAACCAACTTTTGGAACAATATCTTGAGGACGGAAATGTTTAATTTTCAAGACATCTACCACATCGGTATTAGAGTACCTAGCCTCTCGGATGCTATGGAGGAGATGGGCGACTCTTTAGAAGTTACTTGGGCCGAACCCGTTGAAACTTCTGGGCAGTCGATTTGGACACCTGAAGATGGGCAGATGAGTTTGCCTTTGAAATTTGTTTATTCCTGTGAAGGACCCCAACATATTGAACTCTTGGAGGGGCCTAAAGGATCAATCTGGGATGGGAGAATTGATTCAGGAGTCCATCATGTTGGGGTTTGGGTTGATGACGTCGCTCAAGAGACAGAACGCTTCATCAGCCAAGGTTGGACGTTGCTGGCTGCCGGAGTCTCACCAGACAAAGGTTATGGGGGCTACACATATGTTGCACCTCCAAGTGGAACGATTGTGGAATTGGTAACAGCGGCAATCAAACCAAGATTTGAACAATGGTGGGCTGGTGGGCCATTTGCTAAGTAAAAAGATCGAACAATTCCTGAAACGCTACTAATTGTCCTCCACTGGTTGATGATGGGACAAGGATGGGATTGTCCAAACCAGCGTCATACCACTTTTCTAGTCCTTCTTTAACTTCAGTAGCTGACCCATAGAGTGTTACGTCACTGAGCCAGTCATCGGTCATCAATTTAGGTAAAGCATCGTAATCTTTTTGAGAGATTGCCTCTTCAATGCTTTCCATTTCTTTCTGATAACCGGAAACTTTCCAATAGTTTCTATAGTTGGGAAGACTTACGTACATCATGAGCGTCTTCCGGTTTACTTCAGCCGCTGCTTCTCGGTCTTCGGAAATGCAAGTCGGGATCATACCTCCAACGAAAAAATTATCCGAAATGTCAGAATTTTTTCTCATTCTTTCCAACGAACTGGTCAATGCGCTTCTAGCGCCATTAGCAAGAACAACTCCGTCACTTATTTCAGCCCCTAAGCTCATCATCCGGTCTCTCATCGCAGCGACAATAATGGGGGGTAATTCACCCACCCTCTTAGCTTCTTTAAAGGTTTGAACAAAATTTTTCATATCCGATAAAGGTTTACCCGTTGTAAGCGATAGGCGGTCATTCATTGGACCATGGCTTACACCGACACCAAAGCGGAACCTCCCATCGGATACCTCATGGATGAAAGAAGCAGAAGATGCATAGTCATGGGGATGTCGGGTATAGATATTTGCTATTGAAGTTCCGAAGGGAATTCGGCTCGTTCTTTCGGCGATGCCTTGGCATAAACCCATTGCGTCACCAAAGCTTGGACAGTAAATCCCTGAGAAACCCCTCTCCTCAATTTCAACTGCTAAATCTAAAGTAGTTACTCGCCTGCCTGGAACGGCAGCGAGCGAAACGGCTGGGATTCTATTATTCAATTCGCATCCCAGATATTGCTCGGCTGATCACAAGTTGTTGGATCTGTTCTGTTCCTTCAAAAATATCGTGTATCTTCGCATCTCTGTGCCACCGTTCGACAGGATATTCCCTTGTGTATCCATAGCCTCCGAGGATTTGTATAGCCCTCTCAGTAGCCCATACGGCTACCCGACCAGCTTTAAGTTTCGCCATTGAACCTTCGGCATTCTTGAATTGTCCTTGCTTCCCTAGCCAAGCAGCTCTCCAAGTTAGCATTCTTGTTGCATCTATTTCTGTTGCTATGTCAGCGAGCATAAAAGCTATGCTTTGGTTTTTAATGATCGGCCTTCCGAAGGCATAGCGTTCTTTAGCATATTCCAGTGAATATTCGTAAGCGGCTCTTGCGACCCCAATAGCTTGGGCAGCAACTGCAGGTCTCGTGGCTTCAAATGTTTGCATAGCAGCTTGTGCGTTACCTTTTTTGCCTGCTCGCACCCTAGCTAAGCGTTCGTCAAGTTTTTCTTTACCTCCTAGAAGGCAACGGCCGGGAACTTTTACATCATCTAAGACAACTTCTGCTGTATGGCTTGCTCGAATACCATGTTTTTTGTATTTTTGTCCTTGACTCAACCCTGGGGTATTGGGAGGAACCACGAAACTTGCGTGCCCTTTAGAGCCAAGTGTCGGGTCAACAACTGCTATAACTACGTGTATGTCAGCTATTCCACCATTCGTAATCCATGCTTTTGTTCCATTTAAAGTCCATTCATCTTTCGCTTCGTCATATTTGGCTGAAAGCCGATAGCCACCCACATCTGAGCCGGCATCCGGTTCGGATGCACAAAAAGCTCCTAGTTGAAGATTCTGAGCATCACCGTAGCATTGCGGAACCCACTCTATTACTTGGTCACTACTGCCCGCAGCAAAAATTCCTGCAGCAGCGAGTCCTGAACCCATAATCGCCATTCCAATCCCTGCATCACCCCAAAATAATTCTTCGATCGCCACCGGCATTGTTAAACCCGTTGGGTCATTTGTCATGGCTTCAGCCATAAATTCCCAGCCGTAAAGACCTATTTCAGCAGCCTGCTTAACTACAGGGTAGGGAAATTCTTCTTTCTCATCCCATTCTTCAGCGACTGGCCTAATAACTTCTTCGGCAAACCCGTGAACCCAGTTTTGGATCCCGATCTGATCATCATTCAACTCAAGTGAGAATTCAGCCATTTACAAATCACCTCTCTACCAATAAGTTTATATCCTCATAATAATATTTTATTCAAGGACATAGGACAAACAGCAAATTATCGTCTTGAACGTGAGATTGAAAGTAGTGGTCCAGATTACTTCTGATTGTTTCTTGATGACTTGCATCGTTCTGCCTAGAAACGGTATTACTATTTCAAACAATGACTGAAAATCCTTCCTCCGAGGAACTAGCAAAAACATATTCACCAGCTGATGCCGAAGAAAAAATTAGTGCATTGTGGAAGCATTCAAATGCATTTCATTCCAACCCCACTCCAGAGGGGAAAAAGCCATTCTCAATTGTCATACCCCCACCGAATGTAACTGCCGCATTGCATTTGGGTCATGCGCTAAACAATACTCTCCAAGATGTTCTCACTCGATATCATCGTATGGCAGGGTTTGCCACTATGTGGATGCCAGGTACCGACCATGCTGGAATTGCTACTCAAACAGTTGTTGAGAAGAGATTAACCAATGATGGGACTTCACGATTAGAAATCGGTAGAGACGCCTTTGTTAGAAGAACCCAAGAATGGAAAGACGAGTATGAAGGAATCATCATTGACCAACTGGTAGCTATGGGAGCTTCTTGTGATTTTGATCGCACTCGGTTCACGATGGATGAAATCTGCGCAAATGCTGTTCGCCACGCTTTTTTCACCCTCTTTGAGGATGGTTTGATTTACCGAGGGAAGCGTTTAGTCAACTGGGATCCTGTGACTATGACGGCTTTAGCTGATGATGAAGTGGAGATGGAAGAGGTTGAAGGGTCTATGTGGTACCTGAAATACCCTCTATCTGATGGGTCGGGGTACGTTACAGTCGCTACCACTCGTCCAGAGACAATGCTTGGTGATACTGCTGTCGCTGTCAACCCAAATGATCCAGCTGCTAATGACCTTGTCGGGAAGATGGTTCTTCTCCCAATCGTTAACCGACTGATCCCTATCATTGAAGACGATTACGTTGTTATGGCTGATCTGGATAGTGAAGATTCTAAAGCACGTTACGCTTCAGGGTTTCTGAAAGTCACTCCTGGACATGACCCTAATGACTGGGATATCGGTCTTCGTCATGAGCTACCTGTGATTAATATCATGGGACCAGATGCATCAATTTCTACGCATTACGGGTGGGAAGATGTTTCTGAAGAAGCTTCTAGGTTCGTTGGTTTGAGTAGGGAGGATGCCAGAGAAGCCATCATTGAATGGTTTGAAAATAATAACCTTCTTGAAGATGTTAGGACTTACACGCATTCTGTAGGTCATTCATACCGCAGTCATGTGCCGATTGAACCTTGGTTAAGTTCTCAATGGTACGTAGCCGTGACTGATGATCGTCTCAGAGGTTCCGCTTTACGAGCTCAGGAAGAAACTCAAGTTCCCTCGCTCCCTAATGGAGTTGCGTCAAGGTCAAATTCTGTCGGCGATGGGGATCTTTCATTTTTCCCTTCAAGATATGCAAGAACTTATTACTCTTGGCATGAAGGTATCCGAGACTGGTGCATATCAAGACAATTATGGTGGGGCCATCAAATCCCCGTTTGGGTTCGGGCGATTCCAGAATCTGAAAGCCCAGTCCATCTAGAAAATATTGATTCAGGTGTTGGGATAAACATTGAAAGTGAATGGACTCGAAAGGGCGCCGCTCACATGGTTCGTAAAGTCGGCGAAAACATGATTGAAGAAGCAATCTGTGTTCCTCCGGAAAATACACTGAAAAGAATAGAAGCAGAAATGAAAATTTCTGAACCAGATCTGATCGCTGAACTTGAGAAGGATGGATTTGTGCGCGACCCTGACGTTCTTGATACATGGTTCTCTTCGGCGCTCTGGCCACTTTCAACTATGGGTTGGCCATGGCCTGAAGATTTTCCCGAGACTGAAGGGCTCCTTGATTTTTTCAACCCAACCTCCGTTCTTTCAACGGCGCGCGAAATCATAACCCTATGGGTCAGTAGAATGGTCATGTTCAACCGGTACTTTCTTGATGGACAGCTTCCCTTTAGAGATGTCTTCATCCATGCGATGGTTCAAGATGGACATGGGCAGAAGATGTCAAAAAGCCTTGGAAACGGCGTAGATCCCCGCGATATTATCTTTAGTCATGGAGCAGATGCCATGCGCTTTACCCTGGTGCAGATGACTACCGATACACAAGATGTCAGAATGCCAGTAGAAATGGTTTGTCCACATACAGGCAAGGCATTCGTTCCTAAATTTGTTACGTCATCAGCGGGATATCTAGTCGCTGCGCCAATTCAATCTTCACCTGAGGATGCTGAAAAACAAATGTTGAGCGCATTTGGATTCGCTTCGGGTTCAGCTGAACCGAACGAACACATTCCACTAGCCAGAAATACATCGTCAAAATTTGACCTAGGAAGAAATTTTGCCAATAAATTATGGAATGCCACAAGGTTTGCTTTGGGAAGGGTCAGCGCCGCATCGGCAGTAGAAGTTGATTTAGAATCTCGCCCATTCGTTGATAAGTGGATTGTTACTCGTTTGGGTGAGACAATCACGGCATTAGAGAAGGCTCTAGCTTCATATCAGTTCAATATTTTCGCTGATACTCTCTACGATTTCGTTTGGCATGATGTTTGTGACCGGTATTTAGAAGTTATAAAACCGACAATTGACAACGATCCTCAGCAACAGGTGATTCTTGCAAACGTTCTCGATGCCGTGCTTCGAATTATGCATCCTGTCTGCCCATTTGTAACGGAAACTCTATGGCCCCATGTAAAAGAAGCAAAGCTATCAAACCTAGACGAAGTGTTATTACCCGATTCTGATATTCTCGCTTTGGCAGCATGGCCCAAGACCGATCTTAATCTTTCACATTCTGAAGAGATATTGAGAACTTTCAAAAGAGCCGATACTTTAGTCAGTCTTATCAGGTCGGCACGTGCTGAACAAAAAGTTAAACCGAAACAAATGATTCAACTTCACGTTTCACGTTCTGTAAAGGAACTTTTATCTTCCACGAATGGTTTCGTTGAGGTTCTTACCGGTGTTGACGAAATCCATTCGCTAGAGAATATCATTGAAAAAAATTCGACCTTGCTTACTTTTGAGGGGGAAGAAATTCAAATCACTGGACTAGCAAATACAGTTGATATAGAAGCTCAAAAAAATCGATTAGCTAAATTAATTGAGAACAAACGGAAACAAGTTGATGGATTTAGGAATCGACTTGAAAATCCGGGGTACCTGCGAAACGCTAAGCCCGAAATCATTGCCGAAACGAAAAAGATGCTTGAAGAGGCTGAAGCGGACCTACTTGCTGCGGAAAATTCACTCGAGAACCTGACCTAGTCAGCAATCTCCAATCTTCCTATTTCTCCTGATTGATCCAAACTGTCCTTTGAGGGAATGGCATCTCTATCCCTTCAACATCAAATGCTTCTTTGATACGGATCCTTAGTTCACGTGCGACAGCCCATTGCTCGGATGGATCTGTCTTTGCCACCAAACGGAGCGTAATTCCGTCAATTCCAAGATTCTGGACACCAACAACCTTAGGTTCTTCTATGATGTCCCCTTCTACAAATTCTTCATCCTCCCAAAGCCCAACAGCTACTCGTTTCATAACGTCCTGAGCATGTCGTAAGTCAGTATCGTAGGCGACATCAATATCGAGGACTGCACGGGACCAAACTTGAGATCTATTTCCGACTCGAGCAATTTCCCCGTTTGGTATATACCAAACGCTTCCATTGGTATCTCTAAGTATCGTCGTGCGCAAAGTCATCCGTTCAACTGTTCCGGAAGCAATCCCAACGTCAACTGAATCGCCTACACCATATTGATCCTCGACAAGCATAAACATGCCTGACAGAAAATCTTTGACAATTGATTGTGCTCCGAACCCGACTGCCACACCCACGATTCCGGCCCCTGCTATGAGCGGTCCGAGATTCACGCCTATTTCACCTAATGCCATAAGTGCAACTACCGTCCAGATTGCAAGATTTGTGATACTAGATAAAACTGACGTTAAGGTTTCAGTTCTTGCTTTGGTTCTCAGTTCAGATTGTTCATCTCGAACCACTTTTCCTGCTTTAACTTTCCCTTTAATTTTTTGCAGTTGCGCTAACGCTCTGCTCTGGCGTTCATCAGTTAAGCGTTCACCGAAATGAGTAATCGTTTTGCGCATCAGGCGGGAACCGATAAAGCCTACTAGTAGAACAATAATTATTGTTAAAGGCTTATCAACAGCCCACCCAATAATTGAAGAAAGAGTCTTATTCCCTGACGCATCAAAAACCCACTCACAGATCTGCCCGGGGTCATTTCCACAGGCATCATTTAAATCATTATTCCCAGACTGGTATGCGAGCAACTCTCTTATCATGCAAAAAGGGTAGAGAGTCCAAGGGGTTTACAAGGTGATGGTGAGAAAAAAATACTTATTACTCCTATCCTCGTAGGTGATTTCTTACTTTAACCAGATTTTGATATAATATTTCTATGAATTCTATAGATTTGAGGAAATAAAATGACAAACTTGAAAATTGGACAAGTTGCTTCTCTTCTGGCCTTAAGTGTTGACACCGTACGAACATGGATTGATGAAGGCAGAATCCCTGCTAGCAGAACCGATGGAGGACACCGGACGATCCAGGGAACTGATTTAGCCCGTTTCCTCAGCGAATCCTACGAGAAATCACCTGAAGAGAGCAACCATCTATCAGCCAGGAATCGTTTTGTAGGACTAGTCACGAAAGTAACGAAGGATGGAGTCATGGCACAGATTGAGATTCAAGCAGGAGGACACCGTTTCGTTTCGCTAATTTCTTCCGAAGCTACAGAATCTATGGGCCTCAAAGCAGGGGTTGTCGCTGCCGCTGTTGTTAAGTCAACAAACGTAGTAATAGAACTGCCTTAGCGTAGGTTTAATGACTATCCTCACTGACTTCCGTTATACGTCATGTCTTAGCACCTTAATCTTCATTTTCGCTTTGGTTAATTTCTCATGTGGTCTGCCTGCGGACTCACTTCATGTAATGGCAGCGTCGTCGCTCACCGAAGCCTTTGAAGAAATTGCTGAAGAATTCGAAACTGTACACGATATTAAAGTTTCGTTAACTATTGCTGGTAGTGCCTCGATAGCTTCCCAACTTGAGGATGGAGCCAAGGTTGACGTCGTAGCTTTAGCCGACGAGGAAACCATGCAGCGGGTGATTGAATCAAGAGAACTTTCGCAACAAGCACCAAAAATCTTCGCGACAAATTACCTTGTTCTAGCCACACCTCTAGGAAATCCAAGCAACATAGAAGACCTAGAAGACCTAGAAGGAAGCATCACCGCAATATGTTCAGAACAGGTCCCGTGTGGAAAGTTGTCATTTCAACTTGCTCTCCAAAAGCAAATCGAGTTGCGGCCATCATCATTTGAACCAAACGTCAGGTCAGTAAGGGCAAAAATTGAATTAGGAGAGGTAGATGCCGGCCTCATATACGTAACCGATGTGAATGAGCAAGTTAATTACATTCGTATTGAAGAAGCAGAAGAAATTAAAAGCAATTACCCGATTGCATCTTTTGATGGGGCAAGAGTCGAAGCATCAGATTTCATAGATTTTGTCCTTTCCCCAACTGGTCAGAAGATCTTAGAGAAATACGGGTTCGGAGGACCAGTTGACTATTAGAACTTCAAGATCAATTCCCCCTCTTCTTTGGTTCGGGGCTTTCATCTCCTCAATATTTTTAATTGTACCGTTTATAGGGTTGTCGCAAAGAACTCCGTGGTCCACTTTCATAGAGATTGCCACCGAAGAATCAGTTCTCCGGTCTATAACACTGTCATTAATTGTAGCTACGTCAGCGGCAGCTATTTGTTTTCTGTTTGGACTTCCTCTGGGGTGGGTTTTAGCAAAGAGCCAAATGAAAGGTTTAAAGATTCTTCGGGCAGTTGTTCTACTGCCAATGGTTCTTCCTCCTGTGGCTGGAGGAACAGCTTTGCTGTTCGCTCTAGGAAGAAAAGGTTTCATCGGCGAAAAGCTAGATAGTTGGTTTGGAGTAACTCTTCCATTCACAACAGCTGGGGCAATAATCGCTGCAACATTTGTCTCCCTTCCCTTCTTTGTATTAGCAATTGAGACAGCAGCCACTCAACTTGACCCACAATTTGAAGAAAGTTCGCAGAGCCTTGGTGCAAGTCCAACACGAACTTTCTTTACAACATCCCTTCCTATGACAAGGTCAGCAATATTTGCGGGCATAGCGCTTTCTTGGGCTCGAGCTCTGGGTGAATTTGGAGCCACAATTACATTTGCGGGTGATAACCCTGAACGAACCCGTACGCTCCCATTGCAATTATTCGTAGCACTTGAAACTAGCCCTGAAAGAGCAATGGTTCTAGGAATGCTTATGGTACTCATCTCTCTATCTGTACTGATAACACTTCGAGGGAAATGGATTGGCACCCAATGACCACAATAAAGCTTTCAGGTGCAACCAACATAGGAGAGGAACACTTTGAATTCTCTCTTGATACCACATCAAGGAAACGCATCTCAATAATAGGACCTAACGGAGCGGGGAAATCCACCTTGCTGCGGATTCTAGGGGGGCATCAGCGTCTGAATTTAGGGACTCTAGAAATAAATAACGTCCTAGTCGATAGCCCCAATGAAAAAATTTTTGTCCCTCCTCACAAGAGACCTGTCACCCTTCAACATCAAGACGGCGGCGTATTCCCCCACTTATCTGTCCTAGATAATGTAGCTTTCCCATTACGCTCATCCACCTGCTCTAAAAGAAGTGCTCGCAAGCAGGTCTCAAGCATAATTGACAAATTTAATCTTGGAACTATATGTACACGCCTCCCACGCTCTCTATCAGGGGGACAAATCGCACGTGTAGCACTTGCGAGATCTGTAGCTAGTAACCCTACTTTCCTTCTTCTGGATGAACCTAGCTCTTCGCTAGATGTCGAATCAACTTCGGAAATCCACAATCATCTACAGGATTTAGAAACAACCTTACTTATAGCATCACATGACCCAGTTGAAACTATGAAGCTAACTGATTTCATCATCGCCGTTGAAGCCAAGAGAATAATTCAACAGGGAGGCCTGCAAGATTTAACCTCCAATCCATCAACGACATGGATAAGTAAATTCCTTGATTTGAATTTAGTCTCTGGTGAGGCAAACGGTTATAACGTAAAGCTTTATGACGGTGGGAACTTAAATCTATCTGGAAGATATTTCGGCCCCGTCCAAATTAGCTTTCCCAGTTCCGCTATTTCAATCTACGACGAAGAGCCAAGTGGTTCCCCTAGAAATAGATGGGAAGCCACCGTTTCAAGCCTTGACATGGACGGAGATCTTGTCCGAGTGGGACTCAGCGGTCGGTTTAACTCCCGTGCAACGATTACAAACATTTCTTTTAAAGAATTAGGTATTGAATTAGGGAAACGATGCTGGGCTTCGGTAAAAGCCACCGAACTAAAAGTGCTCCCCTCCTTAGAAACTGCTAAAAAGTGAACATGGACTCATTTGCCACCGCCGATCTTCTTGACAATTACCCCGAATCTGAAGTTCTTCCCTTAAGACTTTTATCGTTTGGAAGCCTAAAGAAATTCTGTGGTAAAGCGATGACCGTGGTCGCCCCTGAAGACAACTCATTTGTCCGCCAAACATTAGAAGGAAAAGGTGAGGGAAGAGTACTCATCGTAGACGGAGGCGGTTCCATGAATTGCGCATTGCTTGGAGATCGCCTTGCCTCCTTAGCAATTGAGAACAACTGGCAAGGAATAATTATCAATGGTTGCATCAGAGATTCAATTTTAATAGAAGACATGCCGGTCGGAATAAAGGCAATAGGAACGAACCCCAGGAAAAGTGAAAAACGCGAATTGGGTAAAGTAGGTGAAGCCATTAAAATTTCTGGAATTGAGATAAAGACCAGCTCCTGGGTCTATTCCGATAGTGATGGAGTCATCATCGCAAAGAAAAATCTTCTTACATAATTCCAAGATTCTCAAAAAATTTCCGACAACTATTGACAAGGGTGTAGTTACACGGCTGTAATTAGGTTCCAACGGTTTTTCAAAGAAGAAAGGCCAATGGGGAACGAAGTCACAAAACCTTCACAGGCAGGAAACAGTGCACTTCGGAAAATGAAATCAGTTTCGCTGGTTTTCTAGTTGGGGACATTTGAGGAGTGAACGATGGCATTATCTGAACCATCCATAAATAAAGAAAGCACAACCGAAACAAACGAGTCCGATACGGTTGAGAACCAAAATGTTCAGCCCATCGCCGAAGTCCTCGAAGGTGACAACTCAACGTCAACACGAAACAAGGGAAGCAGCGCGACTATCCCACAAAGCACTGGGATGCGTGTCCGGAAGAGAAACGGGGATCTTGAACAAGTAGACGTAAATAAAATCGTTAACGCTGTAGCCAGATGCGCAGAGGGGCTCAAAGGGGTAGACCCTATGCGCGTAGCAACTAGAACAATATCGGCACTTGCGGATGGGTCCTCCACACGCGAACTTGATGAACTCTCAATAAGAACAGCGGCAGGACTGATAGTTGAAGAACCCCGGTATTCACGACTAGCAGGTAGGTTGCTCTCTACCTACATAGACAAAGAGGTTCGAAACCAAAATATACCTTGGTTCACAGAATCCGTTACAAGAGGTCACGAAGTAGGAGTAATAGGTGACAGTGCTTTAAATTTTGTAATTGATAACGCTTCAACGTTAAACGCCGCCATTAACTCTGACAGAGACCGGGACTTTGAATTTTTCGGACTCCGAACCGTTTACGATAGGTACCTCCTTAGACATCCAGAGACAAGAGAAGTCATAGAAACACCTCAGTACTTCTTCCTTAGAGTGGCCTGCGGACTCTCTCAAAACGTTGATGAAGCCGTCGCTTTCTATGACTTGATGTCGTCACTGGCCTACCTTCCTTCCAGTCCGACCCTTTTCAACTCTGGTACAACCCACCAACAACTCTCAAGCTGTTACCTACTGGATTCTCCTGAAGACTCATTGGAAGGAATATATAAGCGCTACACAGACATTGCACAACTCTCTAAATTTGCTGGAGGAATTGGCGTAGCCTGGCATCGCATCAGGAGTAAGGGAAGTCTTATACAGGGAACCAATGGACTATCAAATGGAATAGTTCCTTGGTTAAAGACACTGGACAGTTCCGTAGCGGCAGTAAATCAAGGAGGTCGGAGGAAAGGAGCTGCTTGCATCTACCTTGAAACTTGGCACGATGACGTAGAAGAGTTTCTTGAGTTAAAACAAAATACTGGTGACCATGCAAGACGCACCCACAATTTAAATATCGCTAATTGGGTTCCGGATTTATTCATGGAAAGGGTTGAGAATAACTGGAAATGGAGCCTATTTGATCCTAAAAAAGTACCTCACCTTACAGACCTATTCGGTGAAGAGTTTGAGAAAGCGTATATAGAAGCTGAAGAGGCAGAATTGTACGAACGGCAAATCGATGCTCGAGATCTCTACTCAAAAATGATGAGGACCCTTGCAGAAACTGGAAATGGTTGGATGACTTTTAAAGATTCGTCCAATCTCAAATGCAACCAAACTTCAAATCTCAAGAAAAACAATGAAACGAATGGGGAGACACGCGTTGTCCACCTATCCAATTTATGTACTGAAATAATTGAAGTAACTAACCAGTCTGAAACAGCTGTTTGTAATCTGGGATCTTTAAATCTTGGATCTTTCGTAACCAGTGAAGAAACTCCCAGATTCAATTTTGAAGAACTTGGGAAAACGGTAAGGCAAGTAGTTCCTTTCCTAGACAGAGTAATTGATATCAATTTCTACCCAATCAATGAAGCAGGTAATTCAAATAACCAGTGGAGACCAGTTGGTCTCGGAATGATGGGCCTCCAAGACGTCTTCTTTAAGATGCAAGTCCCGTTTGATTCAAATGAGGCTCAAGATATCTCTTCCAAAATCAGTGAAGAGATTTATTACAATGCTCTTTGGGCCTCCACCGAACTAGCTGAAATGAATGGACCCCATGAAACCTATAACCTAACAAGAGCTGCCCAGGGCGACCTTCAATTCGACCTTTGGGGGGTGGAACCATCCGAAATGCAACGGTGGCAAGAGCTCAGAAACAGAATCTCTGAGCACGGTCTCAGGAATTCCTTAATGATTGCTATTGCCCCCACTGCAACAATTGCTTCAATAGCTGGTTGTTACGAATGCATTGAACCGCAAGTATCAAACCTTTTCAAACGTGAAACTCTCTCAGGTGAATTTATGCAAATAAATAAATACCTAGTTCTAGAGCTACAAGAACGGGATCTATGGGATGAAGAAATGCGGACTGAATTGATCCGCAACGAAGGATCTGTTCAGGACGTGGACCGTATCCCAGACGACCTGAAAGAAATCTACCGCACCGCGTGGGAAATCCCGATGAAATCTCTTATTGAAATGGCAGCAAACCGAGGACCCTACATAGATCAAAGCCAATCGCTTAACCTTTTCATGGAATCACCAAATATAGGAAAGCTTAGTTCTATGTACATGCACGCATGGAAAAAAGGTCTTAAAACGACCTACTACTTAAGGTCACGTCCCGCAACAAGGATAAATCAAACAACGGTGAGCTCGAATAAGCCAAGTCCTGATGGTGGAGGCCAGCAAGGTTTCATTGATGACGATGCGCTCGCCTGCTCACTGGAAAATCCTGAATCTTGCGAATCTTGTAATTGACTTATAACCGAACGACAAAGAAAAGAAAAAACTAATGGCCCTAGCCGATGAGAATAACTACGCACTCGCCTCAGAAAATTTAAATTCAGAAGAGGAATTGAGTTTCACGCCCTCAACCACGAGACCAGATAGCATCCTTGATCCGGGATTTGATCTGACATTACGACCTATGAAATATCAGGTCTTCTTCGACATGTACAAAGATGCCATCAAAAATACATGGACTGTTGATGAGATAGATTTCTCAGACGACCATGTAGACCTGAGAAACATGCAACCGGCTGAAAAACACTTAATAAGCCGTTTAGTTGCTTTCTTCGCTACCGGAGACTCAATAGTGTCAAACAACTTAGTCCTAAACCTTTACAAACACATAAACGCCCCTGAAGCGAGGATGTATCTAAGCCGGCAACTATACGAAGAAGCGCTACATGTTGAGTTCTACCTAACGCTTTTGGATTCATACATTCCAGATATGAAAGAACGCGAAGAGGCATTCGCAGCCATACACAATATTCCATCGATACGGCATAAAGGCGATTTCTGCTTTAAATGGATGGGGACGATGAAATCAGTGGATGAATTACGTAGCGAGGAAGACCAAAGAACATTTCTAAGAAATCTTATTTGTTTCGCTGCCTGCATAGAAGGGCTTTTCTTCTTCGCTGCCTTCGCATATGTCTATTTCCTTAGAAGCAAAGGATTGCTAAATGGTCTGGCAGCAGGAACCAACTGGGTATTCAGAGATGAAAGCGCCCATATGAATTTTGCTTTCACGGTAGTTCAAACTGTTCGTCAGGAGCAGCCCGATTTATGGACAGATGAACTAACAAACGACATCAAAGAAATGATTAGCGAAGCCGTTGAGTGCGAGATGCGTTTCGCAGATGATGTTCTAGGTGGCGGAATTAATGGCATGAGCCTCGCAGATACACGCGAATACCTACAATTCGTAGCTGATCAGCGTTTGATGCAACTAGGAATTGACCCAATCTATGGTTCGAAGAACCCTTTTGATTTTATGGCGTTACAGGACGTACAGGAACTCACTAATTTCTTTGAAAAAACGGTAACCGCATACCAAGTAGGAGTTGAAGGCGACGTAACCTTTGACGAAGATTTTTAATTCTCCAGTCCCCCAACTGGAATCAAGCCAAGCCCAGTGCGAAAGCACTGGGCTTGAGCTATTACTATTCTTCCTGTTTAAATAGTTGGATAATCTTTTCAGCAGCTAAATGAGGTGAGATTCCGCCAGCTAGAACTTGATCTTCGGTTTCTAGAATAAACGCTGCAACCTCTGGCTTTTCTTTAAGGCTATGAATTAAGCGATCTTCAACCAAAGCCCACATCCATTGAATTTGTTGACGAGAACGACGTTTTCCCCAATCGCCAGTTTCTTGAGTGTGTTGGCGATGGAGACAAATTTGATCCCAAATTGCTGGGACACCTTGCCCTGTAAGCCCCGAACAGGTCAATACGGGTGGAGCCCATCCGGCATTTGATGGGGAGAGTAGAACCATTGCTGATTGATAATCACGAGCTGATTGCCTTGCCCGCAATTCGTTCTCTCCGTCAGCCTTATTGACAGCAATTAAATCTGCCAGCTCTAAAACACCTTTTTTGATCCCTTGAAGAGAGTCACCTGACCCTGGAAGGAGTAAAACCAGAAAGAAATCAACCATCTCTGACACAATTGCTTCACTCTGCCCAACCCCTACTGTCTCTACCAGAATTGCATCAAACCCAGATGCTTCGAGAACCAGCATCGTTTCCCTCGTACCTTTCGCTACACCCCCCAGGACCCCGGATGAGGGCGAAGGCCTAATAAAGGCCTTTGGGTTGCTGGCAAGCCTATCCATTCTGGTTTTATCACCAAGAATTGAGCCACCGGAGATAGAACTAGAAGGATCCACAGCGAGTACAGCAACTTTATGACCTATCTCAGTCAGATAGGTTCCAAACTCATCAATAAAAGTACTCTTACCGACTCCGGGAGAACCGGTGATTCCTATACGGAGTGAACCCCCTGTGTTTAAGGCGATGCGTGTAAGCAACTCACTCGCCTTTTCTCTATCTACAGGGTTAGTGCTTTCCACCAGAGTAATTGCTTTCGCTAGCCACGTCCGGTCACCTGAAAGGACTCCAGCTATAACTAGTTCCAGATCAGAAGCCTGCATGACGATCAGCCGATCTTTGTGAGTAGCTCTAATGCGGCATCAGGTATGACTGTTCCGGGTGGATAAATAGCCGAAGCTCCTGCATCGTATAATCGCGCAAAGTCCTGTGAGGGGATAACACCACCGACAACAATTAGAATATCTTCTCTCCCTAGCTCAGTGAGTGCTTTCTTAAGTTGTGGGACCAGAGCTAGATGTCCAGCAGCTAATGAAGACACTCCGACTACATGTACGTCTGCTTCAACAGCTTGCCTTGCTGCTTCTTCTGGAGTCTGAAACAAGGGTCCTATGTCTACATCAAATCCAAGGTCAGCGAAAGCCGTCGCTATGACTTTTTGTCCTCTGTCATGCCCGTCTTGGCCAACTTTTGCGACAAGGATCCTTGGACGTCGGCCATGCTCTTTCTCGAATCTTTCAGTTTCTAACCGAGCAGATTCAATTTGATCGTTATCTTCTCCCACTTCGCTTTTATACACTCCTGAAATTATTTGTATTTGCGACCTATGACGACCATACACCTTTTCCAACGCATCGCTGATTTCTCCCACCGTTGCAAGCTCTCGAGCAGCGTCAATAGATAACTCAAGCAGGTTACCATCTGCAGCCGCTCCATTTGTTAATCGCTCAAGTGCGGCTTCGCACTCACCTTGATTTCTTTCATTTCGCAAGTCTTCAAGTTGTTTAATTTGTGTGGCTTTAACCTCATGATTATCAACTTGAAGAATATCTACTTCATCTTCTTGATCCAGTCGAAACTTGTTAACGCCAATAACTGGCTGCCTCCCTGAATCAATTCTGGCTTGAGTCCTTGCTGCTGCTTCCTCTATACGGAGTTTAGGAATTCCTAACTCAATAGCTTTAGCCATTCCCCCTGCTTCTTCTATTTCATTAATGTGTTCCCAAGATCGACGCGCCAAATCATGTGTTAACCGTTCAACGTAATAAGACCCTCCCCATGGGTCTACAACACGGCATGTTCCAGATTCTTGCTGTAAGAATAACTGGGTATTTCGGGCAATGCGTGCTGAGAAATCTGACGGTAATGCTAATGCTTCATCAAAAGAGTTCGTATGGAGAGACTGAGTATGTCCCTGTGTGGCTGCCATCGCCTCAATGCAGGTACGGGTAATATTTGTGTAGGCATCCTGAGCTGTGAGGCTCCACCCAGATGTCTGGCTATGCGTTCGTAGAGAAAGCGATTTGGGGTTTTGGGGATTGAATTCCCGAACCAGTTTCGCCCAAAGCAAACGAGCTGCCCTTAACTTCGCAACTTCCATAAAGAAATTCATTCCTATGCACCAGAAGAAACTTAAACGAGGGGCAAATTGATCAATATCTAACCCTGCTTCTATCCCTGCTCGAATATATTCAATTCCGTCTGCAAGAGTGTATGCCATCTCAAGGTCAAGGGTCGCTCCTGCTTCCTGCATGTGATAGCCAGAAATTGATATGGAGTTGAATTTGGGCATTTCCTTTGAAGTGAATGAAATTATGTCTGAAATGATCCTCATAGAAGGTTTAGGTGGGTATATGAATGTGTTCCGCACCATAAATTCTTTCAGAATGTCATTTTGAATCGTACCCGCAAGTTGTTTTGGAGCTACCCCTTGTTCTTCAGCAGCTAAGACGTAAAGAGCGAGGATGGGCAGTACTGCGCCATTCATTGTCATTGAAACACTTGTTTTGTCCAGCGGAATACCATCGAAAAGTTGGCGCATATCAATTATGGAGTCAATTGCTACACCTGCCATCCCTACATCGCCAGATACTCTCGGGTTATCGGAGTCATACCCTCGGTGGGTTGGTAGGTCAAAAGCTACTGAAAGGCCTTTTTGTCCCGCTGCTAGATTCCTTCGATAGAAGGCATTAGATTCTGCTGCAGTTGAGAACCCAGCATATTGCCTTATCGTCCATGGCTGATTCACATACATCGTTGGATACGGTCCCCGTAGATAAGGCGGAAAACCAGAATAGGTATCTAAAAAGTCGAGTTCGGACACATCCTCGTAACCATAAATAGGACGTACTGGTATCCCTTCCGGAGTATTCCAAATCTTTTGGTCAAATTGTCCTTCAGGGATCTCGTTGAAAGCAGAAAGCCAATCTTCTCTATCGAGTAGGACTTCCTTCCCTTCAGAATTCAATGGGACAGAACCGAAATCAGGAATCATTGCTATCAGTCCCCTTCTCATTTGATAGATCAGAAATTCGAAATTGAGACACTGTTTGTTCTCCTATTCCATCTCTCTGAAGTTTTGATTCCGGGTAGTCACTTCTTTGTAAATTTGTTTTCAAAGGTTCTAAGAAGTCATTGACTCCAATAAGGGTTCGTTCTTTAGTTTCTATTTGAGTCTTGTACAACTCACGGTTTTCTGTGATTGATTTCTGTAGAGAACCCGAAATGATCTCTTGGATTATTCCACCATTTCTTTCGTAAGACTGGAACTTTTCCCAGGCCTGATGCGCAATCTGTTCCGTTAGAGATTCGATATACCAAGAACCTCCTGCCGGATCAATAACTTTGTGTATATTTGATTCTTCCATCAGAACAAGTTGTGTGTTTCGCGCTAGCCTCATTCCGAATTCGCTGGGTATTCCAAAGGCACTATCGAAAGGTGGAAGGGTGATAATGTCAGCTCCTCCAACAGCAGCAGCGAAACATCCAACCGTCGTGCGAAGTAGGTTAACCCATGGGTCACTTCTAGAGATTAGGAACTGAGGAGTTGAAGCTTGGGTCTGCAAGTTGACTTGATCAACTCCGCAAGCTTGACCTATCCGATTGATGAGAATCCGGGAAGCGCGAATTTTAGCAATATCAAAAAATTGATCTGTTCCTACAGAAATCACAATCTGGATTTGGCTAAATGCATCAGCTATTGGGATCCCTACCTTGTCCATGGTTCGGAGGTAAGCAATTATTGAGGAAGCCATGCTGGCTAGTTCAGTAATTGGGTCTGCGCCAGATTCAGCATAAGCCAAACCATTTACTCGAAACGTCGTTGCCTTCTTGAAATCTTCATAAATCTTTAAAGCAAAGTCCCCGCTAACATTTAAAGCTTCCGGAAGGGTAGCAGGGTCTTTAGAAACTCTCGTTAACTCGCCTATTGGATCGATACTTAGTTCAAAGATAAAATCTTCGTCTTGATTTCCTCGCGAGTCTAAGAATTGAAGAAAGCTTTGAGCGTTTGACAAACTATCGAAGGAGTTGGTTGGTGCAACTCCGGCAATGTTTAGGAGAACTCCATCGAGGAGCTTTTCGAAAGTGCTTACATCTGTTTCAGAAAGTATTAATTCAATGCTGTTGGCGCCTCTCTGTAAGTCATTTAGAATTGCCGCGTTGCTTTCTTCCGGTGATGTCACCCAGTAGCGTTGTCGGATATTCCAGCCATTTACTTGGCCAATTGTATTGGAAGCTCTCCGGCTTGTTCCCAAAGTTGGATACTCTACAGGCGTCACATAATCTTTCCGAACATAGATCGGATTTGTGCGTATTTCGGAACCTAAATCTGTACAGAGTAGTTCTTCAAATAGGTCTTCAGAAACTACCGCTTTAGCAGCGTCTAGCCAAGCTTCATGTGTTGGAAGGTCATTGCCATCCAAAAAATTCATTATGCCCTCAACCATATTTCTACCTTAGGCGTTTCTACATACCAGATGGCAACATTATTGCCATCGCATACTTTTAGAAACTCATACGCATAATAAGCCTTTGCTGTGACATGGACCACAGTGACATAAGACACGGAAGATTGGAGTGTTTTCATTGTAGAAATGAGGCAAACTTAGTATGTCGAGTTCATTGAAAAATGAATCGCCCCCAATCAGATAAGGAGAAAACATGCATAAGAAATCGCCTCATCATCTTCAATACGCTGAATTTGCATTCGCTGCTTCAGCTACTGATGCAGAGCTTAAGAAACTATGCAGATTGACCACAAGAATTGACGTAAAAAAAGGAAGTGTCCTAATGCGCGAAGGTGCGTTTGGAAATGAAGTTTTGCTGTTAGTTCATGGGCGGTTAGTTGTAGAAAAAAATGGTGAATTAATTGCATCTGTTGCACCTGGCGCAGTTGTAGGAGAAAGAGCTGTCATCCTCAACGAACCACGCGACGCAACAGTTCGAGCAGCGTACGATTCTACTATTCTCGCTATGTCGAGAAGCGAGTTCAATACCCTTCTAGCAGAATGCCCCAGCATTGCAAGAAATATTCTTGAAGAAGCGCTTACCCGAGCTGGGTAATTGCAATAACCGACAGTAAGAAAATCATTCGCTTCGGTTACTGAGCAAGGCCATAATCTAAAGATGGAAAAACTGTCAACAGTTCTAATCAGTAAATATAGGACCGTCAAAATACGGTTATACATGGGGTCAATGATTCCTTTTCTACGACGCTTCTTTACGAGGAGTTATTACAACATTCTCAACTTTGGTTTGGGAAGACGAATTAATTTCAGTGCAATACGAAAAGTTAATGTCCCAACCATCGGAGCTCGCATATTTTTGAATATCACGGGTGGAATCATGGTCTCTCTTGGAGCGACGATGATAATTCTTGCAGAATTAGGAGCTACTACTACTGACGTGTTTCTTACCGGGCTCCGTGAACAAACAGGTGTATCAATCGCTGGCGCATCATTTGGATTTCTTGGTATTCTATTCGCGTTAATGGGTATCACAAGAGCGAAAATCGGGCTCGGGACGATAGTTATCCCACTTTCAGTGTCCACAACATTCACATTTTCCTTTTTGATAATTCCTGAACCGCATAACCTAAGCGCTCAATTGCTTTATTACTTTCTCGGACTTGTTGTAATAGCAACTGGGGTAGGAGTAGGGGCGAGTGCTGGGATCGGAATGGGAGCATATGAATCTATTTGTCATCGGGTTTCAGAAATAAACGGTTGGCACCCGCAACTAGTTCGACTTATTTGGGAATTAACCGTGTTGGGTGTCGGGATCTTCCTTGGTGGAGCTTTCGGTATCGGTACTTTATTTGCAGCTGTTGCTACTGGGTGGATTCTCGGATACATGAATTCTGTGATCGGGGATTACCTTCTCGGACGCCGCATTAGAACAAATTGTGAGCGTCCTTTAGCGCAGGGACATATTTATGACGGTGAAGGAAAGAATGCGCCAAAGGTCAATCCAGCGAATAATTGATTAGGTTATGCTAAATCGCTTTGTGTAGTCTTTCATGTTAGGAAGCTACAATGTGATCCCGTCTTTCATCAGGAGTTCTTAATGGACATTTTCAAAAAACCAATTATTGAGATTCCTTCTACTCCCCCGCCTGATGAACTTGTAATTGAAAATCAAGTTATCGGTGAAGGGAGCGAATGCGTTACCGGTCAGCTAATCAGTGTTGACTATGTGGGAACATCCTGGTCTAACGGCATTGAGTTCGATTCTTCCTGGTCTAGAGATGAAGTTTTTACCTTCACAGTCGGGGTCAAACAAGTTATTGATGGATGGGACGAAGGGTGCGTGGGAATGCGCGTTGGGGGTAGAAGAAAGTTGATTATCCCACCGAGTAAAGGGTATGGAGAACAAGGCGTTGGTGGTGTTATAGGGGGAAACGAAACTCTAGTCTTTGTAGTTGACCTAAGAAGCATAGGATAGCCCAGGAGCATAAATGAATAATCAAGCATTGTCAGGGAGAGTCGCCGTAGTCACTGGTTCTAGCCGCGGGATAGGTAGAGGTATTGCGATTGGCTTAGGTGAGTTAGGAGCTACCGTCTATATAACAGGTCGCTCCTCTGGTGCTGGGGCCTTAACAATAGAGACGACTGCCGATTTGGTAAATAAAGCAGGAGGTAAGGGTGTCCCCGTTGAAGTTGATCTTGGGCAAGACGATCAGATACAAGATTTATTTGAACAAATTCGTAAATCAGAAGGCCGTCTTGATATTCATGTAAATAATGCCTTCAAAATACCTAACCCTCCGGTTTGGGGCGGTAAATTCTGGGAACATCCCATCCAGGTCTGGGATGACCAAGTAGGTATTGGACTTCGCGCCGCATACGTAGCAAGCGTTCATGCCGTGAGGTTAATGATGGAACAAGAGGACGCGCTTCGCTTTATGGTAAATATTTCCTCAAGTGGATCAGAGCGTTATGCATTAAGCGCTAGCTATGGCATAGCTAAAATGGGAACTGATAGATTAACCAGAGATTTCGCAGTTGAGGGGAAAGATGACAAGTTGTGCGTTATTGGGCTATGGCCGAGTCAAGTGCTGACAGAATTCATTTTGGAGAGCATAGAAAAAGGTGATATCGAACTTGATGAAGAGAACTCAGAAACACCGCTATACACGGGTCGAGTCATCGCTGCATTGGCAACAGACCCGAACCGTTTTGAGCGGAATGGGCAGGTTCTAACTACAGCTGAACTAGCGGTTCAATATGGAATCGTTGATGAGCGTGGGAAGCAACCTAAAGGGAAGCGGAATCCCACATTGTTCCGAAACACTATCTAATTCAAGAAGTTAATTAGGCATTAGGTCAGTAGGTAATCCTTATGGAGCCTCTACTAGTCGTTGAGGAGGAGAGTGCGTTCCTGGTTCTCGGCTTCTGACAATGCAGGATTGGCTTCCAATCGCGCATAGGTTGCCTTCTTGTGACCAAATGTGAATTATTCCATGGCCAAAACCATTTGCAATTGCGTCGACTCGTATATCTAATAAATACCAATCGCTAGGGGCAACATCTATAACTCGTAGAGTGTTATCTAGGCTTGTAGATCCGGCTTTCCCGGCTTGGGTAAAACTGATTACCATCGGAACGAAGTCTCCTAGCACCGCAAATGAGGCAGCCGAAGGTTCTAGAAGCTCAGGCATTCTACTCCAGACTGCGATTCTGCCGGGTTCTATTTCTGCAGGTTCATCAGCCCCTACTGGGATTGCCCACCGTTGTTCAATTCGAGAATCTAAAGAATCCGTTACTTCAGAGAATCGTTCTCTCTTTGGGCAAGACTCTGGTTCTTGGACTTCAGGTGGCAGACCATATGTCTTGTCTTCTGGATATGAACGCGAACCCAATGCTGCATTGACAGTGATGATTTCTGCTCCGCCTACATGACCTACAGCTCTAGCTTGAGTTGTTTTCTTTCCATGAACAGCCAGTGTCACGTCGAAATCCACTACAGTTCCGACCTTTGCAAACAAAAGATATTGCGCTGTTGCCCACACTACAGGTCTTCCGCTAGTTCCTTCCATCGCCGCGATGGCAGCCCCTAAGCCACTACCACCAAACATGGCTCTGTGCCCTGTTGAGATACCTTTGGAAACCGGTAGATGCCAACGGTGGGGGTTATGAGAAGGTTCTAGGCCCAGCCAGTTACGTGCATCCACATCTTTGACGATACCTTGTCTTTTCTCAAAGGACTTTATTTAATGTTTGCATAATCCCTTCGGCAATCAGACTTGGGTTTTCCATCGGGGCAAAATGTGTGAGGTCTTGATAAAGTTCAAAATTTCCTTTGGGGAGCTGGGAGGCAATTTGAGGAGCGATTGCTGCTGGTCCATCTTGATCGCTGCTTCCCGCCACAGTAATTGGAATGTTTACCGTACTTAAAGCATCAAAAATTGTTGTGACTGAATTTTCAAATACCTGTGCTTCTATTTCCCCGCGGCATTTAAGAATAACTTCGTCACCATGGTCACGAAATCCGTAATTTACGTACGCCCTTAATGCTTCTTCATCGCAGGTTGAGAATGGGGGCCTAGAGACATAGCGTTCAAAGGCTTCTTCGCGAGATTGAAAGGTTTCTTTGCGTTTCCTCGCCAAGACGGCAAGGTTGCCACCTTTTGACATTTCTGGAGTAATCGTTTCTCCTCCTATGACAATAGGTTCAAACAACCAACCAGCCTTAAATGTGCCGGGCCTTAGTTGTTCCGCCAACAGAATGCTGCTGCCGCCCATGCTGTGCCCAACTGCAAATGGGGATCCTAGGTTCAAATAATCAATTGTTGACAAGACATCCTCCGCCATTCCCATCCAGTTCATTGAAACTCCGTTTGGGACAAGACTGTTACCGTGGCCTCGAAGATCTACAGAGACGCATCGAAAGTTTTTCCTCATTGTTGAGCAGATGGGGTCCCAATATCTTCCATGGAACCCTGTCGCATGACAGAAAAGGACATCAGGACCATTCCCGCCATAGTCATGGGCACAAACCTGAACTCCGTTACTTGAGTTAAGTAGAATTTCTATAGGTGATTCAAGCATTGTTGCCCCAGCGATAACACCTTAATGGGATTTCGTCACGCTGAATTGGTATAGGAGTTTTTCTCGCTGAATCAAGTCGCAGCTGTTCGATGTCGCCGGAGACCTATGACAGGGGTAGTAGGAGCAAATCCAGCTTCTGCACGCTCTATTTCTGATTCTCCACCCCAGAAACCAAGTTCTCTCTGTTGTCTAGCGTAAGTTTGGCAGTTGGAGAGTGCTACACATTCAAAGCAAACCTTGCGAGCTCTATTCTCTCTTCGTTCTCGTGCCGCCGGACGTTCCCCGGGTGGTGGGAAGAAGAGTTGAGATTTACCTTGGCAGCCCGCAGTTTCCATCCACCATTGTCTGATGTTCTGCGGTGCTTGGACTTCAACAGCTGTCATTAAATGTCCTTTACTGTGCCTCTACTCACATGCTTAATCTACGCCAGTTTTAATTTTTTGTCATGATCTTCTTTATGAATAGTTCCGATGGCGCTATCTGTAAAAGCGATTCGTTTTTTTAAATATCTATCGCTACCTTGATCGCTCCTTCACTTCTGGATCTAGCAACATCAAATGCCTCAACAGCTGCATCAAGAGGAAAACGGTGGCTTATCAGAGCCTCGGATATTTCTGGCATGCTTGTAAGAATTTTTGCTGCCAATTCAAAGTCTCTACCCCCATCAGTATGACCATAGGTTATAGACGGAATAAGTGAGATTTCTCGCATTCCCATTTCCATCCCCGGTAGTTGAACAGGATCCCAATAGGTGGATGGAATTGCAACCGCTCCACCCTTTTCGCATAAGTTCACTGCCTGCAGCAAAGCGCTATTGGTTCCAGCTGCTTCAACGACTATGCTCGCTGGTTCTTCTTTCCTTGGTGTCGCGCCCAATTTATAACCAGCTTCAAGCTGATGTGGGTGACGGGCTTCAAGTTCGACCTCTGCTCCGAAATGCTTAGCTACGGCTACGCAACACAACCCAATCGTTCCGCCACCCACCACAATAATTCTACTGGCTTGCTTTGCCCCGACCCTAAGAAGACTTCTCACAGCGACAGCCAATGGCTCAATAAGAAAAGCTGTCTTTACATTCACGCTTGAATGCAAAGGCACTAGAAGTCGCTCTGGAACGACAATTTTTTCTGCCATCCCCCCATCAATTCCAATACCCATTGTATTAGGTAGGGCTATTTCACAATATGGCTGAGATCCTCTAAGGCATTCAAGGCACTCTCCGCAAGAGAGCATCGGTTCTACTGCCACCTCTTTCCCGTTAGGAGCGACCCCTGCTATTTCGTGACCAGGGGTAACATTCATCATTCCTGTATCGATAAGGTGCAAATCTGAACCGCATATGCCTACTGACTTCACCGAGACAAGAATCCCATCTCCGCTGGGATTAGGCACATCGCAAACTTCTATACGGCTATTTCGAACTTTTACAGCTTTCACTTAACCATTCTTGCTCATCTTGTTCCATTAAATGAAACAAGAAAATTAATTTCCAATTTATATATGCGATCCTTAGCGCCCGAAACGCGCAAAACATAAAAATTGCGCCAAACTAGAACTATGTCAGAAACACGCAAATTGCTCAGCCCAATAGATAGAGATTCTTGGGTTAGGGATTCCTCTCAAGTGAATTCCATCGCACGGAGAACAGAGCCTGTCTTTGGAATACCTGAAATTGAAATCAATGAAATCTACTTACCTATTTGTGAAAGGATTTTGTCTTGGTCAGAGATTAGAAACAATATTGAAAACGGGGCAAATGGACCTTTCGTAATAGGCGTGACTGGAAGCGTGGCTGTAGGGAAGACAACTGTGGCCAAAGCACTCAAAGAAATCTTTGAAGGGGCACCATTTGTTGTTGAGACAGAAATTGTCTCAACTGATAATTTCCTTTTCCCTAATGAAACCTTGGACGAAAACCGAATTCTTCATCGGAAGGGATTCCCTGAGAGCTTTGATTATTCATCAATCATTAATTTCCTTAAAGCCTTGGGGGGAAACCATTCAGTCAAAATCCCGATCTATTCACATGAAACCTATGACATCATCGAAAGCACTCGGGATATACATCCGGTCAAAATCTTAATTCTTGAAGGTGTTAATATCCTTCAAAATGCACCACGGCTCATCAACGAATCTAATTCAGAGACTATAAGAGATTTCATAGGATTTTCAATTTATCTTGATGCTGCAGAAGCAACGATCAAGACATGGTACACCGATAGATTCTTGAATTACTGTCGTAAAGCGAAATCAGACAGTGAATCTTTCTTTCACCAATTTAAAGAATTCTCCGAAGATCAAGCTAGGGAATTAGCCGCCGGTATTTGGGAAACTATCAATAGCCCCAATCTCCAAAACCATATAGCCCCATCTATTTCTTTCGCTGATTCCGTTCTTTTAAAAGAAATGGACCACTCCATCAGTCAATTGCAAGTCCCTTCGGAATGGTTATCAATTTAGAAATGAACTGTTTAGGAACTTTGAACTAATATAAATTGATCTACAGGAGGAAATATGGCTATTAACTTGGATGCGATAGGCGTTGAAAGCGAACCGTTTGAAAGTTCATGGGATTCCAAGGACTGTCTTTTGTATAGCCTTGGAGTTGGGGCTGGAGTGACTGACCCCACCGGATTTGAATTAGAGTTCACTACGGAAAACACGAAAGATGTTGAACAAAAAACGCTTCCTACGATGTGCGTGGTATTAGGCGGAACTGGTGGAGGTGGCCCCCTAAGTCAATTAGGTGAAGTCAACTACTCAAAGATGGTCCATGGAGAGCAAGGGGTCATCCTCCATAAACCTCTCCCTACAAGCGCAAAAATCCTCTCAACTAGCAAGATTTCCAACATCTACGACAAGGGTAAAGCCGCTCTGGTAATACTTGAAACGACTGCTATTGACAGTGAGGACGGACAACCATTGTTTACAAATATTAGCAAATTATTTTTTAGGGATGAAGGAGGATGGGGTGGCGATAGAGGACCTGTCGATAAAGTTGAGTTCCCCGATCGAGATCCTGACCATATTGCTTCCTACGAAACTAGAATAGATCAAGCACTTCTCTACCGCCTCAATGGAGACCGTAATCCTTTACATTCCGATCCATCATTCGCGGCTTTAGGCGGATTCCCAAAACCAATTCTGCATGGACTCTGTACGTACGGATTTACAGGAAGGGGCCTAGTTCACATAGTTTGCGGCGGGGACCCTCACGCCTTCA
>JASLWO010000003.1 GCA_030740795.1 Acidimicrobiales bacterium
GCGCAACTAGGTGCTACTGATTTATCTGGTGCTCGCGTTGTCGTCTCACCAGACCTAGGGTCAGCCATGATCAGTGACGCTGTTCGTGAAAAAGTACTTCAAACAGCTACAACCATTATTGAAATCGCTGGACTAAAACAAGTAGATGTTGACATTAACTTGCCACCGATTGATTGGGAATGGGCTATCGCCAACCAGGCAGGCCTCTATAAAGAATTGGGTGACCGCTGGCCCGACTGTGAAGACGACATGACGAAATCCATTGCTTTCGGTATGCGCATGGGATTGAAACGGTACAACCTTGATATTGCTGCCAGAGTTGAAGAAGGACGAACCGCCGCCAATGAACGAATGGCAGACATTTTTGACCAAACCGATTTTATTATCTGTGCATCAAACCCTGATATCGCGTTCCCCGCGCACATTGAATCCAATACCCGAGTAGCAGGGGAGAAGGCCTCACCTGGTAATAATGGGGCGTTGACGATTCCAGCGAATATTTCAGGCAATCCGGCAATTTCGGTTCCCGCTGGGTTGGTTGAAGGAATGCCTGTTGGCGTGCAGATCATTGGCGTGCAGCACGCGGATAGAGCCGTCATGGATCTCGCGCATGTGTGGGAGCAGCACAACCCGTGGCCGCTCACCGCTCCCTGATCAGAATTTGATCAGACCGCCACCATCTAACACAATTGCTTGACCCGTAATCCAACTTCCTGTATCTGCTGCCAGATAGAGGGCAGCTCCGGCGATATCTTCAACTTCGCCGAGGCGTTTCAATGGGTATTGCTGGGCGACCATGTCACCGGCGTCACCTTCCCAGAGCATGCGGGCAAAATCGGTTTTGATCAAACCAGGGCAGATAGCGTTCACTCGAACACCAGGTGCGAGTTCAGCTGCGAATTGTTTCGTCATATGAATCAGTCCTGCTTTAGTCACGTCGTACACGCCGAGCATCGGATTGGTCTGTAAACCGCCAACGGAGGAAATGTTGAGGACAACGCCACCATTTTCCTGCTGGTATTTCTGCCATGCCATCTGTGTCCATGCGAACGGTGCGGTCATGTTCACGTCAATGGTTTTCTTCCACCTTGGTAGGTCAGCGTCAATCATTGGCCCCGCATACGGGTTCGTCGCCGCATTATTCACCAGAACATCAACGCCTCCCAGATCACTGATGCATCGGTCAATGGCTGCTTCCATGTGTTCAGGGTCACCAACGTTTCCGGCTTCCCACACACAACCATTTCCTATTTCCTCAGCTGCTTCCTCGCACACGTCAGCTTTGCGACTGGTAATCATGACCTTCGCACCTGCTTCAGCGAATGTTTTCGCTATTGATTTACCAATTCCTTTTGAACCACCCGTAATAAGAGCGGCTTTGCCATTCAATGAAAGTTCCATACTGTGAGCCTAGAACAAGACAGCCTGATACGCCTAGAACAGCCATCAGTTTGGATAAAACCCTGTTCAGATGATGTAATAGAAACAGATACGACTTGTTACATGAGGAGAGCCCGTGGCTATTGATTTTTCGTTAACCCCTGAACTTGAAGCGATCCGCATGCGGATACGAACCTTTGTTGATGAAGTTATTAAACCTGAAGAAGCCAAACTTGAAGGTAAAGATGGGGGAGAACCTCTTGAGGGCAAGGCCCGCAATGAGGTCCTCATTGGTCTTCGGAAGAAAGCCCACGCAGAGGGAATCTGGCTACCGCACATGCCCGAAGAATGGGGTGGCATGGGACTTGGCCACGTTGAACTAGCCATGGTCCAAGCCGAAGCAGCGAAATCCTATTACGGACCGTGGATTTTCAACTGTCAGGCACCCGACGAAGGGAACATGCATACCCTTCTCCATTGGGCTACACCTGAACAAGCAGAAAAATACTTGAAACCCCTATGCCAAGGCGTCGCATGGTCCTGTTTCGCTATGACTGAACCTGATGTTGCCGGTTCGGATCCGACCCTTATTCAAACCAGCGCTTATGAAGATGGTGACGAATGGGTCATTAACGGGCATAAATGGTTTATTTCCAACGCCCGCCGGGCCAATTTCGCGATCCTTGTCTGTCGAACAGAAGAAAATCCGGACATCCCTCAGGCAGGTAACTCAGCGTTCATCATTGACCTTCCATCAGAGGGATGGAATGAGATACGTGAAGTAGAAACCATGCATGGTGGAACCGGACACAGTGAAATCATCATCGAAGACCTCCGCGTACATAAGGATCAAATGCTTGGCGGTCGCGGTCAAGGACACTTGCTTGGCCAATACCGTTTAGGTCCTGCTCGACTGGCGCATTGCATGCGGTGGATCGCCCAAGCTGAAATGGCGTTAGACATGATGGTCGATCGGTCTCTCAACCGGTACTCGCACGGATCACTTCTCGCCGAGAAACAAGGCATCCAATGGATGATCGCTGATTCAGCCATGGAGCTGTACCAGTCGAAACTCATGGTGCTTCATGCCGCCCACAAAATTGACCGTAAGGAAGATTTTAAAGCGGAGGTTTCTATGGCCAAACACTTCGTCGCCAACATGTTGAATAGGGTCATTGACCGGTCAATACAGGTACACGGAGCTCTCGGGTATTCAACGGATACGCCGCTCGCTCACATGTACCAGCATGCACGCTGGGCCCGGTTCGCTGATGGCGCCGATGAGGTGCATCAAATGCGTATCGCGCAACGAACCATCGCCGCGTACACCGATGAAGGATCGACTCGTCGAGCCACGGGCAACCTACCCATCTAACCTGAAGCATCCTCGATTGTTTTCAGGTCGTGGAACCCTTCAGGGAAATCAAATAACACGCAGTCATCCAATCCATGGCTGATACGAGCCAGCGAATGGTATTGTCGCGCTGCGATCATCCACGCCCCGTCAACGTTCACATACTGGTCATGGTATAGACCGAAAATAGTTGACCATTGACCAGTTTCTCGCACATGACGCAATTCACTCATCCATAACCTGCCCGACGCAGTCTCACCGGATTCGTCAACGTCCACGACACTGTTCCGGATAAGGAATTGGAAGAAATCAAAAGGCTCTATGGAAGCGGCAATAAAATCACCGATCTCCTCCGGCCCCGTAAAATCCAAGAACCTGCCTCGAAGGTCAAGGCGGATGTTCGCGTCGGGAAGGATTAGCGTCGGTAGTTCATCAAATTTCTGTCGGCTGCAAATATCCGCGTACCGTGACTGCAGGTCCCGAATACGTTGCTGATCTTCAAATGATCCCATCTGATTCAGGCTTCGTTTACGAGGGGGACAACGTGTTCATGGAACGCATCTAACTGTTCAAGGTATTCACTTAATGTTCGGCCACGGAATTTCAGGTGGAACGTATTCGCCCCAGCCTCTCTCGCTGTACGGATGTCGTTCGCTAACGCTTCTGGCCCGACCATCCAAGCTGGCGGTAACCCTTCAGGGGTTTCATCACCAGTCAGGTACGCCCATCCGGGCATGTATCCGATCGCGAAATCATTGTCGCCACGGCCCGCTTCATCCGCTGCGCCCATAATGGTGTCAATAATCTCCGGATACATATCAACTGAAGCACCCATGGGAATGTAACCATCACCTTGCCTGCCTGTGCGTTTCCATGATGCCTTACCCGCACCTCCAATCCAAATAGGCAAAGAACCATTCACCGGACCTGGGGCAATCCCAACATTCTCATACGAGTAGAAATCTCCATCAAAGCTCACGTACTGACTAGCAAAAGCCCCGCGAATAGCGTTGATGCTTTCATTGAGGACCTTTCCACGTTGCGAATAATCTGCGCCGAGCGCATCAAATTCAGCTTCAACGTGACCAGCTCCGACACCCATGATTACCCGACCGCCGGAAAGATGATCCAACGTTCCAAAAGATTTCGCAGTCTGTAAGGGGTGACGGTAAGCGGCGATCCACACAACAGAGAGAAGATTCACGGTTTTTGTGTGGGCGGCGAGAAAAGATAGTGTCGCGACCGTGTCATACCAGGTCGTGGTCATATGCGCCGCGTAATCATTATCAGGAATCGCCACATGGTCACAAACACCGATGAAATCATGACCAGTGGATTCGGCTTTCTGCGCGATAGAAACCAGATCAGCAACGGTCGCAGTGTCCTCCCAAGGATCTGCCAACGTTCTCGTCAGCGTCTGTACTGGGAGTTGCATCCCGTAACTCCATTCCTGATCACCCATTTAAATCTCAACCTTCCAATTTCTCAATAAATGTCGCGGACTATCATTGAACCATGACCGTGAACTCTCCTGCAAAAATCTTACTCGTCTTCACTCTCTTATTTTCGGTTCTTACCGGATGCGGAGGCGAAGAGAACGCAACAACACCTGAAGCTGAATCTGAAAAAGTTGTAGAAACGAAATCATCAACATCAGAAAGTGGTGACGCAAGCCAACCAACTGAAGAAGAACCCGTAGATGACCGAGAAGCCATAATCACATTATTAAAGATATTTTTGCCATCGGATGAAGTCCCCGAAGCGTTCATTGAATGCTGGGTAGATGAAACTCTAGAATTGAATGGATTCACAGCTGAAGAACTTAGAAACCTTCTTCTTAGCGGAGACCAAGAACAGGCATTAGATGCCTTCCAGGATGACGTGGTTTTTACCTGCATCAGCGATCTATCTCCTGAAGATTTTGCCGCAGTACTTGCATCAGGCATCCTTGGCGAGGATGAAGACGACAGTGTAGAGGACGAACAACCCGATTTTTCCAGAGATCAAACGTTCCCAGATACTGAAGCCCCCGATTTATTAAGTAACCCAGCTTTTGTTGATGAAGGAATCGAAATCGTTATTAGTCCAGGAGTCACTGACGGATACCTATGGAAGGGAACAATAACGGGGAGTGGTCTTCCCCCAAACACAACTACCGCCATTTTCGGTTGTGGTGGCAGGTTTGAGTCTGTTATTGCAGACATCTTTACCGCGTGCGATTTCGAAGAACCAATTATTGCCTTTACAGATAATCAAGGTAATTTCTCTTCCACAATAGAAGACCCTCAACCAACTTCTCCTGATGGAAGCTGCCTAATCATCCATACTGACCCTGATCAAAACCCAGAGACCGAAGATGGACCCGGAGGAATAGTTTGTACCGGAAGCCTAGAGATTTCTGAAGAACAAACCCTTCCTGATGAGGTCGCCCCAGATCTCTTCAGTAATCCCAGATTCGCCAACCCTGGAATAGAGGTAGTTTTAAGTCCTGGGTTTACCGATGGGTTTCTATGGGTAGGAACGGTATCAGGAAGCGGATTTACTCCCGGGGATATAGTTGGCGCTGTTGGTTGCGGAGCGACGTATGAGAGCTTTCTTGTGACATTCGTTTTCTCCTGCGATTTTGAAAACGGTTATTACCTTGGTGATATAGCTGAAGATGGCACTTTCACCAGTCAACAAATAGGTCCAGTACCAACCGTTGCTGAAGGAACGTGTGTAATTGTTGGAACTGATCCAGATAACAATCCCGATACAGACGATGGCGAAGCAGCAGTCCTCTGTTCGCGGTAAGGGATTCTCTCAACTTCCCCATAGGCTAACGAAATGTCTGAAAGCCGAGAAACACTTGAAGTAGAAAACAGCAAATTTCAACTTCTAGACTGGGGTCTTCTCGCCGGAGCGGCCGGCATCTGGGGTGCATCATTCTTTTTCATAGATATTGGACTTGAAGCGTTCGCACCCGGGCTCGTTACCTTCTTCCGAATAGCATTCGGATGCATCACTTTATGGCTGATCCCGATTAAGGGACCAAAAATCGAGCAGGCAGACCGGAAGAAAGTCATGATGTTGGGTGTCACATGGATGGCGTTCCCGCTTTCCATGTTCCCCGTAGCACAGCAGTGGATTAACTCGTCCATGACCGGAATGCTCAATAGTGCCATGCCTGTTTTTACCGTACTTGTCGGCTTGTCCATGTTTAAAATACCAACAGCGGCCATACAACTTTTCGGCGTGGCAACTGGTTTAGCTGGACTGTTCCTTATAGGAATACCAGAAGTGACAACGGATGGAACGAACGCGATTGGAGTGCTTCTTGTTGTACTTGCCGTGCTTTCTTACGCTGTTGCAGTGCATATAGCCGGACCGCTCCAACGCAAATACGGTGCCATCCCCGTCGTACGTAACGCACTTTTGTTCGCAGTGATTCTCAGCATCCCCTACGGAGTAGTTGGAGTCATCGACAGTGGTTTTGCCTGGGGTCCAATGATTGCCTGTATCGCACTCGGAGCTGGAGGAACCGGAATAGCGTACACACTCGCAGCAGAATTAAATGGACGGGTTGGAGCAGTACGAACGTCCATCGTTACCTACCTCATTCCAATAATCGCTGTTTTTCTCGGTGTGCTTTTCCGAGATGATTCAATAACAATCTGGGCCATAATCGGAACAGCAGTCGTTCTCCTCGGAGCTTTCCTCACAACCCTCACTCAAAAAACAGGGTCATAGAAACCGTTCAGCTAAACCGGAAGCAACACGGGCTAGGACATCAACCCTTTCCGCTATCGCATCAACGGAAACCGCTGAAGCTCCACCCCGAACGCCTTTCATCCTTCTCGCATAGACGCCTTCAGAGATACACGCCTGCTTCCACCAGCTAAACACGACTAACCAGTCAATATCAGAAACATTTATTCCAGATAGTTCTTCATACATTTTTAAGATGCTTCTCCGGTCGGGGAATGATTCTATGAGTGTCGGGGCGTCAGGTATCCAATGAATTTCATCTTCAATGTCAGCCCAATACTGAACTGACCAAACAAAATCGGCCACAGGGTCACCAATTGTGCTCAGTTCCCAATCAAGGACAGCCGCTATTGAACATTTAGATGACAGGACAACATTGTCAAACCGGTAATCACCATGGACAAGGGACTCGCCACGATCAACTTCAACGTAAGAATTTATAAGAATCGTATGGAGTTCATCTAGGATAGGCACTGCACGCACGGCTCCAAGGTCGACCTGGTTCTTCCACCTCCGTAACTGGCGAAGAACATATGGCTCAGATTGGTCAGGCCTAGCGAAGCCAATCTCGTCAATGTTGATGCTGTGTAAAGCCACTTGTGTTTCCACTAGAGAACGAACGCAACTCTCAACTTGGTCAACAGAAAGTTTTTTAGCGTCCCCACGGGACCGAAGGATCTTCCCAGGCACGTATTCCATGACATAAAACTCTGCCCCGGTCACAGCAATATCTGAGCAAAACACATGCACCTCAGGCACAGGTACGCCCCCTACCTCATTCAATGCATGAAGAATTCTCCATTCCCGAGACATATCATGCGCTGTCGCAAGGCCACTGTTACTCGGTGGTCGTCGAAGCACCCACTTGGACCCAACTGAATCTTCAATCAGGTATGTGAGGTTAGAACCACCAGAGCCAAACAAAGAAAAAGTAAAAGATCCTGAGCAGCCTTGAAGGTTTTCGCTTAAGAATAAGGACACCTTCCCAGTGTCTAATTCAGGTGATTCCATGCTCAAGAATCTAATAGAAGAACAATGATTAAGCCGGAACTTCTATGAGGAAGTCCTCTCAAGAGCAAAACCGCGAAATGCATCCATGCGCTCATCACTGATTTTTAAACCGTCCCGACGCATCTCGTCCCAAGAGCCAAATTTTTCATCAACCGCATCAAACGTCGATTGCAACATATCAACATGGGTGAGCATGAGAATCCGCAAAGCATTTAACGCTTCAGAACTAACTTCGCTCTCATCAATACCTTTTTCCTTCGAAATTCTTTGCGTCCAAACTTTTAATTGTTTTTCTGTTCGTTCCGCCAAAAGCTTGTTCGTGAGTAGGTAATCTTCAAAAACCGTTTCATCTGGAACTCCAAGAAATTTCAATATCGCTGCTGCCACAAAACCTGTTCTATCTTTTCCAGCAGTGCAGTGGAAAAGGAGAGGGAGGTTCCCAACATCAAAAATCCGGTCAAATACCGGAATGTAACGATGCAAATTATCAGTTACAACTTCCCGGTAATATCTGGTCGCATCGGAGAGAATCAAAGTTCCCGCATCTAACTCATGGGCTTTCGCAGCGGCCTCAGCAAAAGCGTTATCTGGGTCCGAAACAGAGATATGCAAATTCTGCTCACCACCGAAAAGCGGAGTTGGGCGATTCAACACCTCATCATCTCTTCTGAGATCAACAATCATTTTAAGTTTCAAATCCTGATAAGCGTCATGTTCATCTTCAGTAAGTTCGCTCATATGCCCGCACCGGAAAATAAGTCCGTACCTTACTGCTGAACCATCAACCGTTTCATAACCACCTAATTCGCGAAGGTTGCTTGACGGCACATGGATTCTTGTAGTTGACATTTCATTCCAGTCAGTAAGGGATGACGAAATCGTATCAACCATTAACCCCAAATCTACGTATCTCGCTCCAGGGAGAGATTCTCCGTTGGGCCCGGGGGAGACCCAACGGAGGGACCTTTCACTGAATAGTGATCTCTTTGCGCTTTTTGCCCTCTGGAATGATTTTTTCCATTGAGATACGAAGTAAACCATCTTTCAGTTCAGCTTCGCGCACTTCAACATCGTCAGAAATAGAGAAGCTCCGCTTGAAATAACGTTTCGAAATTCCTTTGTGGAGAACCTCAGCGCCATTCGAATCTGACTGTTCATCAACTAAGACAGCTTCAACAGTCAACATTCCATTCTCAACAACGACAGCGATGTCATCCTTTGAGAACCCGGCTAAAGCAACCTCAATCAGGTAATCATTCTCACTGGTTTTTACAATATTGTATGGTGGATAATTCGTGGACAATGACGGCACGTCACTGAACATTGATTCAAAATGATCAAATACTGAATCAAAACCCACGGTTACAGGCCGCAATTTATTAAAGAGCGACAATGTAGTGGTAGTCATAACTCAACCTCCTGTTAAGCAAAGTTAAAGGAACCTCGAAAGCATTCCATGTTGGTGTTCCAGAAACGCCGTCCCTCTTCCGGATGAGAGATGCAGCGTTCCTAGAGCAATTTGTTATTACACACTATTCAACAAAGGTATGCCCTTATATATTCCCAAGTTCTCTAATTTTTTAAGGAAACTCCTTCAGTGTAGGGTTCTTTCTTTGACTATTCATCGGACGTTAATTGGTAGCAAAGACCTCCAGACCTTATGCTGAAGCGAGAGAAAGAAAGGCATGGAAATGGCGACTGAAGCTGACAAAGAGGCGTTTCTTACCGAACTCCGTTCCCAGGTCGGTAACACCGGAGATACCCTCACCGCTCGTGACCCAGTCAATCAATCAACGATCAGGAACTGGTGCGATGCTGTTTCAGAATCCAACCCGTACTTCACTGATGAAAACGCTGCTGGTAAAGGACCTTATGGAAGGATCGTAGCCCCTCCCGCAATGCTGCAAGTCTGGGCAATGCCGGGTTTAATCATGGGGCAACAACCAGCGCGAGGAAATGACCCCAGCTCATCCACTTACGCCAAGCTTGATAACGCCGGCTTTATCAGTGTCGTAGCCACAAACGTTGAGTATGTGTTCCACAGGTACCTGGAACTTGGCGATGTGATCAGTGGGACCACAAAACTGGTAGACGTTTCGGAAGAGAAAGCGACTGGTTTAGGAATAGGCCATTTCGTCACCACCGAAACCGAATACGTGGACCAAAAAGGTGAACCTGTCGGCTCAATGTTTTTCAGAATACTTAAGTTCCGACCTGGTACCGGAAGAACTATAAAAAAAGAAGATCCCAAAGCGCAGGCACTTGAAGCCGCGGGTCTTGACCCGAACGAATACCTGCCCACTCCTGAACGCCCTACCAGACCACGACCCCAATGGAATCAGGACCAAGAGTGGTTTTGGGAAGGGCTTAAGAAAAATGAATTGCGGATACAGCGATTCACAGATGATGGGACCCTTGTGTTCCCCCCAGCGAACGCAAACCCTGGAACACATGCAATGGACTACGACTGGGTAGTGGCGTCAGGAAAAGGAACCCTGTACAGTCACACGGTTGTTCATTACCCTCAGGTGCCTTCTTTTGACTACCCACTAATCGTTGGCGTAGTAGAACTTGAAGAAGGAGTTCGAATCATTTCAAATATTGTAAATGTTAAACCTGAACAAATTCAGATCGGGATGCCTCTAGAAGTATGTTTCCCTGACACGAATTCTGACGAAGGCATAGTTCTGCACCAATTCCAACCAGCTCAACCACAACGAAACGAAACAACGCTAAGGACCAAAGACATAAATATCGAAGATGGCCTACCAATTTGCCCGATTACGTTAACTCCCCGGTTGATTGTTTCAACAGCGCTCGCAACCCGTGATTTTCAAGATGTGCATCACGACCGCGACGCAGCCCAACAAAAAGGTTCCTCCGATATTTTCATGAATATTCTCAGCACAGCCGGCATCTCTGCGAGATGGCTAGGAGACTGGGCGGGCAACGACGTGGTGTTTGAAAATATAAAAATACAATTAGGAGCCCCGAATTACCCGTATGACACAATGACCATGTCGGGACAGGTAGAAGAAACCAACGAGGACGGCACTACCTCCGTTCGTTTCTCAGGTGAGAACAAACTCGGCTCCCATGTTAAGGGAACCGCTACATTACGTTTCCCAGAATAACCAAGGAGGGAATTGCGGTGACCGTCGATGAGCAACGAATCGCTGAAACCCTTGCACAACTTTCAGTTGAAGATAAAGCCAACATAGTCACCGGGCATGGGATTTGGACCACACGGTCAGTAGAAAATGCAGAAATTCCATCCATGACCGTTACCGACGGCCCAAATGGAGCCAGAGGAGGCGGGCTTATGGGAACTGGCACCCCAACAGCATGCATTCCGGCAGGATCAGTGTTGGGGGCAACATGGAATCCGGAACTACTCAAAGAGTTAGGGGCGCTTCTAGGTGAGGAAAGCATCGCAAAAGGAGCGAACGTCCTTTTAGCTCCAACAATCAATCTTCATAGAAATCCGCTTGGCGGACGTAACTTCGAAAGCTACTCCGAAGACCCTTATCTGACCGGAACACTTGCTTCTTCATACATTCAAGGAGTGCAATCCAAAAACGTCGCTGTCACAGCGAAACATTTCGTAGCAAATGACTCAGAATACGAAAGAAATTCAATTGATAGCCAAGTCGATGAACGGACACTACGCGAAGTGTATTTACTTCCATTTGAGCATGCAGTCAAAGATGGTGGGGCGTGGGGGATCATGAGTTCATACAATCGAGTCAATGGAACATTCGCCTCGGAAAACACATGGCTACTCAAAACCGTTCTTAGAGAACAGTGGGGTTTCGATGGCTTCGTCGTTTCAGATTGGTTCGCTGTCCGCTCAACCGGAGCATCAATCCAAGCCGGTCTGAGCTTAGAAATGCCAGGGCAAGGACAATGGTATGGATCCGAACGTATACAGCAAGCTATCGAAAACGGTGAATGCGAAGAGAAGGATCTCGACCGGATCGTTATAGACATGCTGAAACTTATGCAAAGAACTAAGGCGTTTGAAGGCGTAGGTGGAGGAGAAGAAAAAGAGATAGACAGCCCAGAACACCGGGCTCTCATACGGTCTGCGGCGGCAGAAGGAACAGTACTGATTAAAAACGATGGAGTGTTACCATTAACACCGGACACCATCGAATCTCTCGCAGTTATCGGTCCAAACTCCCGATCGGCGAAAATCATGGGAGGAGGGTCCGCAGGGGTTCGACCATACAGAAATATCAGCCCCCTCGCAGCTTTACAAGAACGACTGGATTTAGAAATCAGCTACGCCCAGGGCTGTGATATTGACCGGACAACCCCAGCGATAGAAAAACCGGTACTTAAAGATGGTATCCAAGTCGAATTTTTCAACTCTCATGACCAAACCGGAACCGTGGCCACAACCAAAAAATATTCAACAACTGACTTCAAATTCTTCGGAGCTCCAGTCAATGGTGTCGATCCCATTACCTACTCGTTCATAGGAAAAGGAACCCTGCATCCTGAAATCTCAGGCACGCATGAAATACGAGTCGTGCAAAGCGGAAAAACCCGGGTCCTGATAGATGGTGAAGCCGTCATTGACGCAACCGAAGGAGATTTCGGCAAAGGAGATGACTTCTTCGGAATGGGCTCAGCAGAAATCATAGGAGAAATCAATTTAAAAGCCGGCACAGAGGTGCCCATTGAGATCCAATTCTCCAGTGAAGGCGGTATTCTAATGCTGGGTTGCAGAATAGGTTTGAAACCGGTCATGGAAAGAGACCTAATCGCAGAAGCAGAAGAAATCGCTAAGCAAGCCGACGTAGCTCTTGTCGTTGTCGGTACGAACGATGACTGGGAAACCGAGGGTCGCGACCGAGATGCATTCACACTCCCAGGGGACCAAGTAGAACTGATAGAACGAATCAGTAACGTCAACTCCAAAACGATTGTTGTTGTCAATACCGGTGGGCCACACGACATGAGTTGGTTAGATGCACCAAATGCTGCTCTTAGCATTGGCTTCGCAGGTCAAGAATTAGGAGAAGCACTAGTTGATGTTCTCGTTGGTGACAAAGACCCTGGCGGTCGCATGCCAACAACGACACCGGCACGATATGAACACAGCCCCGCCTACCTTAATTACCCGGGTGAGAATAGTGTTGTCCAATACGGCGAAGGACTCTACATCGGTTACCGGTGGTTTCACGCCCGGCACATAGAACCAGCCGTACCTTTCGGTCATGGACTTTCCTACGCAAATTTTGAATGGGGGACCCCACACGTCTCCGGTGCGGAAACGACAGACGTCACAACACCTGTGACGGTGGAAATAGACATAGAAAATACCAGCAACCGTACAGGCACAGAAGTCGTACAACTTTACATAGAACCCCCACCCAGCGTGCTACACCGGCCGGTAAGAGAACTCAAAGGATACGCAAAAATTGAAGTTGGTGCAGGAGAAACCAGAACAGCGAAAATTGAACTCGACTACCGCTCATTCGCTTATTACGATCCCGGTGACCAGTTCTACACGACCCTTGCAGATAACTCGCCAGTTCCCAGAGAACGAGGGAAACGCCACACAGAACCAGGATGGTACGTTTCTCCTGGAACATACCGGCTTGTTATCGCCCGGTCAGCTACGAATCATCACACGGTCGTGGAATGCACGCTTGAAGGCGATGAAACCCGCTCTGCCCCTTAAAAACATAAGCCCTTAAATGCTTACATTCCCCAGGAGCCGTCTTCGCGTACCTTCCATGAACCGGCGGCGACGGTCCCTCCATCAACAGGGATAGTGGAACCAGTCACGAAACTCGCTAAATCAGAAGCGAGGAAACAAATCACAGCAGCGCATTCTTCCGGGGTTCCTTTCCTTCCAAGCGGAGTGGGTTGTAATCCTTGGATGAGCGCTCCGGAGTCCTCAGCAAGTTCGGCATCTCCAGGGGTGGGAATCATGTCAGGAGCTACACAATTCACTCGTATATTGCGGTTTCCCAATTCGACAGCAAGTGATTGGGTGAATTGTTGCACTGCTGCTTTCATAGCGGCGTATACGGCAAAACCCGGAGCTGAATGATAAGCCTCCACTGATGTCACGTTCACGATGGATGCGCCGTCATTGATCATGGGCAGTACGGCACGAACACAATTAGTCACAGATCCGAAATTTTCACGGATAAGAACAGATTCCCCTTTCTCTGACACTTCGGAGAAAGGCGCCCAAAATCCTCCACCAGCGTTATTGACTAGAACATCAACCAATCCCAATTCAACACGCACCTTTTCAAAAAATTCTGCAACTAGGGAACTTTCACGCACATCGATAACTGAAGAGATCACTTTCACGCCGCGATCGCGAATTTCACGCACAGTCTCTTGAAGCCCGTCTTCAAGCGTGTCACAGATAGCGACATGGGAGCCAAGGTCAGCGAACGCCAAAGCAGTAGCCTTGCCTATGCCTTGAGCTGCTCCAGTGACGACAGCAACCCGATCGGTGAGCAGCAAAGCGTTTGAATCCATGATGTCTTAGTACCACAAAGAAGACGAGACGTCATAAACGCGGTTAGTTATTCCCTAACAGATTTTTATTTTACGAGTTGACACATCAGGATTAATGGCATACATTAAATAATGTGGCAACTGTTATAACAGATTTGATTGATGCATCATCGTACGGGGCTAATGGTGTACCTCATGAGTTATGGACGAAACTCCGCAAAGAGTCTCCCGTTTACTGGTACGCCCAACCCGGACATACCCCATTTTGGGCCATAACGAAACACGAAGACATTATGGAAGTGTCCAGCCAGCCAGAAATTTTCTCCAACGAAGCTGGGGGAATCATAGTTCTCAATGAGGACCAGATAGATTCACTCCTTGAAGGCGGCTCCGGTAGCCCCTTGGCTCAGATGCGGACCATTATCACCATGGATCCTCCCGAACATCGGACATATAGAAAAGTAGCAAGCGGATATTTTACGCCTAGAGGAGTAACTAATCTCGAAACGATCGTACGTGAAAGCGCTAAATCTGTTTTCGATGAACTTCCTAAAGAAGGACACGTTGACTTCATAGAAGCCATCGCTCAGAAACATCCACTACGAGTACTTGCAAACATTTTGGGAATTGATGCCAGTCAAGAAGAAAGACTCCTCGTCATAACACAGGAGCTTTTCGGAGGCGAAGACCCAGATCTTCAACGCCAAGGAGAAGACCGGCTCAAAGCCCGTAAAGAATTGGGTATGGAGTTCTACATGCTCTTTGACGATGTCATCAAGGACAGACGTTCATGTCCAAGAGACGATCTCGCATCCATGCTTGCTAACGCAGAACTAAGCGAAGGCTGCCCACTTGGGGACTTAGAAACACTCGGGTACTACCTCATAGTGTTCACAGCCGGACACGACACCACCCGTAACGCACTTTCGGGTGCGATCTCAGCTTTCTTGGACCACCCTCAACAATTCGCGAAACTGCACCAAGAACCGTCGCTAGTGAAAAGCGCGGTAGATGAAATCGTTCGCTGGACAACCCCAGTTAATTACATGAAACGACAAGCCTTAAAGGATTACGAACTGAGGGGGCAAAAAATCAAAGCTGGTGAAGAGTTGGCGCTTTTCTACTGTTCAGCGAATCGAGATGAAGATGTTTTTGAAGACCCCTTTGCGTTCAATATTGAACGCAACCCAAACAGGCACCTCGGTTTTGGGTGGGGTGAACATTATTGCCTGGGAATACATCTGGCAAAAGCAAGCATGACAGCGCTCGTAGAGGAAATGGTTCGGCGCGTTGAATGGATGGAACCTGACGGTGACAGAACCTATATTTCATCCAATTTTGTTGTGGGACTCAAATCTCTTCCAGTTAAGTACAAACTTAAAGACCAGTGACCTCCATGGCTGAAAAAAGCAAATGGAGAGAAATCATTGAAAACCTTAAGCAGCGAAAAATATCTGCGGCACAGATGGGTGGGTCTGAAAAACTAGCTCGGCACAGAGAACAGGGAAAAACTGATGCCCGTGCACGTATTGAAATACTCACAGAGGGTGGATCATTCACTGAAATAGGGAATCTTGTAGGCGGTGACGTTGACGCTTTCGTCGCAGGCATCGGGATTATCAACGGTCGTCCTGTAGCTATCGGTTCAGAAGATTTCACAGTTAAGGGAGGGTCAATAGGCAAGTCAGAATCCGCTAAAAGGTATAGAGTCGCTGAACTCGCCCTGCAGGAACGAATACCTCTCGTAATGCTCCTCGAAGGTGCAGGGCACCGACCCCCACTCCCTGACGACCCTCCATCCACAAGGACACCCGGGGACCTCCAAGCTCAAGCAGATGCTTCAGGTCGCATTCCATTCGCTGTCGCAGTTCTTGGCCCCTCCGCTGGCCATGGAGCGTTAAGCGCCCCTCTCGCCGATTTTTCGGTAATGACTGAGAAAGCATCTATATTTACTGCCGGACCTCCTCTTGTGAAAGCATCCCTTGGTGAAGAAATCACGAAAGAAGAACTAGGTGGCCCAAACATCGCTCTTGGGAGCGGTGTGATCCACAACCGCGCCGTTGATGACGCAGATGCACTAGACCAAATCAAGAAATGGCTTTCCTATCTCCCCTCATCCGCTTGGGAACGCCCGCCAAGGAATGAACCATCCGAAACTCAACGAACAGTGGAAGAACTTCTTGAAATCATCCCAAATAATCCCCGACATTCATATGACATGAAAGAAGTCATTCAAGTGGTCGTAGACCAAAAAAGCTTCTTTGAGGTTCAACCCGTTTTCGGTCCTTCAATCATCACTGGATTCGCACGGCTTGGAGGTCGAACTGTAGCAATCGTCGCAAACCAGCCCAAGCATCTAGCTGGATCGATCAATGTCGATGCAGCTGATAAGGCAGCGCATTTTATTCAGGTCGCTGATTCATTCCACATTCCACTGATTTTCCTCACAGATAATCCGGGCGTTTTGGCAGGTTCCGCTTCTGAGCAGGCAGGAATTCTCCGCCACGCCGGAAGAATGTACATGGCGCAACATCACGCTACTGTCCCTAAGCTCCAGTTAACTCTGCGAAAAGCCTACGGATTTGGAAGCACCGCCATGGGCATGAACCCATTTGATGGGCAAACACTGAATCTGGCATACCCCGGAGTTAGTTTCGGAGCGATGCCAGCTCACGGGGCGGATGCCGCAACAGGGGCAGATGAAGAAACGAAGATAGCTCTTAGAGAAGCCGAACTTAGTTCCGGGTTTCGTTCAGCAGCTTCTCTCAGCGTGGATGATGTAATTGACCCAGTAGAGACCCGAAACATGCTCCTCAGTGGCCTTGAAATAGCATCCGTACGGTTGGATGGTGCAGCGGAACCAAAGGCGCGAACCATGAACCTCGGCTAGTTCTTTACCCGGCTTCTTTCGGGTGGCGTTGTCTTAGAACCTCAGCCCAATTGGACCTTCCCGTTTCTTCAAGCCTTTGCAGGTATTGGGGAAGGTGGCCGCGGGTATGGAAAGGTCCACCTTCTTCAAGGACAATTTGCATAGGGTCAACGGGGCTGTAACTCCTCTTGAGTTGTTCTTCGGTCCACGTTTCAAGAAGGTCTCTGCCGACTGCAGCGACTTCTGGGAAAGTGTTGAAAAGGTCGGCTTGTTCATGAGGGTCTTTGATGACATCAAACATCATCTCGTCATTCCAGTGACCATGGAAACCATCGTGCCATGTCTGAAGATATATGTAATCTTCCCAGCGTACGGACCTCTGACACGACCAAGCTCCCTGCGATAGGACCAGATGGTTTCGTCCACTGTCAGATCCTGTAGAAAGGCTTTCAGCGACGGACACACCATCCCAATGACTCGGGATTCTTAAACCAGCTAGGTCAACAACGGTTGCGGCAATATCAAGGTGGTACTGCAAGCCGTTAAATACTTGGCTCTCAATTCCAGGCCATCGAAGAACAGCAGGGATATGGCATGTCACCTCATCAGCTGCTTGGTGATCAGCGTAAACTCCCAACTCGCCAAATGCTTCACCATGGTCAGAACTGATAAAGATAGCGGTTTCATCAAGCACACCTAGATCAGAGAGTTTGTTGATTAACGTTCCGACTGCATCATCCGCGTACCGTACCCCGACGTCATACCCGTCAAAAATCTCTTTTACAGCTTCCATGGATGAAGCATTCCATGGTTGGCGAGGTGGCGGTTCTCCCCATTCATCGGGGCGAAACCCCCAAGGTTCTTGAGCGGAATGCGGACCGGCTAAATTCCAATTATTGGCCCGCACATCCTCAGTATGCCATGCGGGCACTGGGTCAGATTCAAAGGGGTTACCGTAAGCTTCAGGAGTCGTGTATGGGGTATGAGGGTCCCATAAATGAACATGGAGAAACCAGTCATCTGCTTTCCCTCTACGATCTAACCAGTCCAAAGCGCCCGGAAGTACCTCATCGGCTCTTTCGCCTCCAAATCCTCGCATTAAATTCATAGATTCCATGAATCCGCTATTCCACCAGGTTGCTCCATGGCGAAATGGAAAAGAAGAAATAGAAGTTGTGTGCCATCCCGCTAAATAGAAAGCGGATGCCCATGATCGGAGATTGAACCTTCCAAAGAAGTTCCTGTCTCGTCCTTCTGGGCGAAGGTCTGCAGCTAGTCCTCCATGGTTGATCACCCCATTACGGATGCCGAACATTCCGGTGATCAGAGCAGTGCGGCTAGGAAGGCAGGGAACGTCGGATGCGTATACGTTACTAAAGTAGACACCATCGTTTGCGATCGCATCAATATTTGGCGTGGTATTACGGTGGTAGCCGGCGCATCCTAGATGGTCTGAACGGAGCGTGTCTATATCTATGTAAATAATCCGCACTCTCTATTTGTAGCCGCAGAATGAACAGTTCGTTAAAAAAACAAGAGTTCATGCGACCAAATCTGACTTGTGTTCAATTCTTGATCCGGTAGTGTCAAACATGTAAGTAGACACATAATGACAAAAGAACCGTACCTTTCCCTTCAACTCAGAACTTTTTCTCCAGAGGCACCCGATTCTTGGCAATCGGTTGTTGATCAGGCAATCGCCGCTGATAGAGCAGGGGTCGGAAAGGTCGTTGTCTCAGACCATGTAGTGTTCGGAGAGCAACTCGGAGCATATGGAGATCCAACGGTTGGAGGAGTGGCAGGGGGGAAGCAACCCACTGGCCCTGATGGGCATTGGCTTGAACCCGTGACCTTTCTATCTGTCATATCAGGATTAACGGAGAGCATACGACTGGGTACAAACATTCTCTTGGCCGCATTGCGGCGACCAGCTGTGTTAGCGAAAACACTGGCGACTCTTGACGTTCTTTCTTGTGGGCGTGTTGATCTTGGAGTTGGGGTCGGTTGGCAAAAGGAAGAATATGATGCCTGCGGGTTAAGTTTCGTTGATAGAGGACGGATTCTTGACCACACCCTTGAGGTATGTCAGGCGCTTTGGCAGGATGAGTCAGTTAATTATGAAAGCCCCGAACTTTCATTCGCATCTGTTCATGCGATGCCGAAACCTTTCCAGGAAGGTGGAGTGCCGATTTGGGTCAGTGGAACGGTAAACAACCGGTCGATGAAAAGACTGGCTACTTTTGGCTCAGGGTGGATTCCATGGGGAACCGACGCAAACGACATCAAGGGAGGGATACGGTCAATGAGAGAGATGGTCTCCAAGTTTGGTCGCGACCCTGAAGAAATAAAGGTCATGGGCATTATGCCTATCATCCGTGACGAGGAAGGCATTGACCTTGATGCGACAATGGAGGGCATTCCTGAACTTGTTGAAACCGGAGTCACTGATTTCCGGGCTTACCTACCGGTCCCTATGGGCATAGAAGAAGCTACTGACTATTTATCCAATATTGTTGAACGATTTAACGAAACGCTTATTTGAAAAGGGTCACTAATCAAGTAAATTTCTGGTTTCTCGTATGAAGTCCAGATGTTCTTCTAGGCTGTTCAAGCCGCAGTTCATGGTGACGATTGATGCGTGGGTTCCGCCTGAATCTCTCCAGCGTTTCATGGTCTCAGAAGCATCGCGGGGGGTGCGGTCTCGTAGAGTGATGAGTTCATGCCCAAAGTCTATGGATTCGCGATGGTTCTCACCAAGGTGGTGTTCAACGCGTGCCTTGCCTTCTAAGCAATGATCGTGGTCTCCAGCGTAGATGAATCCATCTCCGAGTTCTCCCGCCCGTCGGAACGCCACCTCGGAGAAACCACCTAGCCAGATAGGAATTTGCCTATTGGGTCGGATGTTAATGTTTCCTCGATCAATTCGATCATATTTTCCTTCAAAGCTGAATAGGGGTTCAGACCAGTATTTTCGGAGTAGTTCAATTTGTTCAGAAAGTCGTGGGCCCCGCTCGGAGAAATCTTGCCCAAGGGCGTCGTACTCAACGTAATTCCATCCGGTACCCACTCCCAAGCGGAACCGTTCGCCTGAAAGAAGGTCGATGTCAGTTGCTTGTTTTGCCACAAGCGCTGTCTGACGTTGCGGCAAGATGATCACTCCAGTAACGAACTCGATTCTCTCAGTGATTGCGGCAAGGTAACTGAACATGGTGAAAGGGCAATGGAAGGGATCCTCATTGGTGTATGGTCCCCATAGCTCAGGGGTTCGATTTGCATGGATTGCTCCCACAACATGGTCATATGCAAGAAGATGGTCGTAGCCTAGTTCTTCTGTGGCTAAACCAATTGCCTTAACAGCGTTCGGGTCTCCATTGAGTTCAGTTTGCGGGTAAACAACGCCAATTTTCATTTAAACTCCTCTTAACAGTTGGGTTTATCATTCACCATTTTTCCACCGCGATCCACTCCCTAACAGATTTTTAGATTACGGGTTGACACATCATGATTAATGGCATACATTAAATACGTCTAAACTTTACAACCACGGAGGAATCATGGAATTCGGAATCTTCAGCAATGGGTACATCCCCGGACCGGCAGCACATGATACGGAATCAGAACACACAGAACTGATGCGTGAATCAGAATACGCAGTCATAGCAGATAAGAACAACTGGAAATATATCTGGTATGGCGAACACCACGCACTCGTTGAATACAGTCACATGTCAGCCCCAGCTCCTTTAATGGGGTGGGTAGCTGCACAAACAGAAAATATTCATATCGGATCTGCAATTACCAGCCTTCCTACTACCAAGGAACACCCTGTGCGGATCGCCGAACGTGCCGCAATGCTCGATCACGTGACAAACAACCGCTTTGAATTTGGGACGGGGCGTGGCGCTGGAAGTCATGAACTTAAAACTTTCAGTGGGACATTGCCATCAGAAACAAAGGCCATGTGGGATGAAGTGATCCGCGAAATTCCCCGAATGTGGGAACAGAAAGACTATTCGTTTGAAGGTGACGGGTGGTCGGTCCCAGGCCCGCACAATATTCTTCCAAAACCATACGGTAAGGGACATCCCCCAATATGGCTGGCATGTGGAAACCCTGAGACATTCCAGAAAGCAGGAGCATTGGGAATCGGAGCGATAGCTTTCAATTTCGAACCGGTTTTCAATCTCAAAGGAAGAATAGCTGCGTACAAAGAAGGCGCGGAAAATCCTACGGAAATAATCGGCCAGTTCCAAAATAATAATGTCATGATGACCAACGGGGTTATTTGCCTCGAAGATAGAGATCGTGCTCGTGAAATTGCAAAGACACGTGGCAGAGGATACCTCGTCACAATGGTGAATCTTTACCATGACACCATGCCGAAATCACCGGATGGAATCACATGGCCAAATGCACCAGCGAGCGGACTTATCGAATGGACCGATGAGATGCTTGACCAGATAATTGAAGGCGGGTACATGCTATGTGGCAATCCAGAAGAAGTCGCTGAACAATTAGAGGCCTACCAGACTGTTGGCTGCGACCAGGTAGTGTTCGGGCTTCCCATTGAAGGAATGCAGCATGAAGAAATCGTAGAGATGCTGGAAATCTTCGGTGATCAGGTTATACCGGAATTTGACAAGGACCCGATTCATTCAACCACTCGGATGCGTGAAGCTGCCCAACCCAAATACCCAGCATTTAATCACGAACTTCCAGATGAGGTAAATGAAGTAACGATCATACCTGAATCGGCGATTCTGCCTTTAAGCGCATAGAGTTAAAGCGCAGCACAAGATAATGCCACGAGACAGCACTGATACCAAAACGCGACTTCTTGATCACGCAGAGAAAATGTTTGCTGATGATGGCGTTTTCGCAGTAACGAACAGGCAAATCACAGAAGCAGCGGGGCAGAAAAATGAGTCAGCGCTTAATTACCACTTCGGGACGCGAAACGAATTACTTGCTGCGCTTCTAGAACGACGCGGCAGAGATCTTGACGAGATGCGATCAGAGTTGCTCGCTGAACTGTCTGATAAACCTACGACTAGCGAACTGGTACAGCTCCTTGTTGAGGTTTACGCGAGTTGCCTTCATTCTGATAATGGGTGCTCCTACTTAAGGATTATTGATCAACTCCGGGGATGGATGGAAGATTGGGAATTTATTGCTTACATGGATGATGAGAATGTCTACGAACATCTCAAGTACATTCTCCAACTTATTCAAAAAGAAACTGACGGCCAACGTGTACTTGGCATGATGATGCTCATGACCGCGATGACAGCCACCCGAGCTCAACAGGTTTCTGATGGGCGCGAACTCCCCAACAACCATGAAGAATATGTAAAAACGCTTACAGATATGTTGACAGGCGTGTTACTCGGACCAAGCACGTAACCCACGCTAAGATTTCCTGCTAAGGGGGAACCATGAAATTAGCACTTGGTTTAGAGGTTTATAACAAGCCCCAACTTGACCTGCCAGTAGCCGCCATCCAAGCAGCAGAAGAATGCGGTTACCATTCGGTTTGGACTGCGGAAGCCTATGGTTCTGACGCCCTATCACCATTGGCGTATCTGGCCGCTTTCACAGATCGGATAAAGCTCGGAACAGCCGTTATTCAAGTAGCGGCACGAACTCCTGCCTCAACAGCTATGACAGCAATGACCATAGACGCGCTCGCAGGAGGCGGCCGAACCATCATTGGACTTGGAGTCTCCGGACCGCAAATTGTTGAAGGATGGTATGGGCAACCTTGGGGAAGTCCCCACCACTGGCTCAGGGACTACGTGGCGATAATGCGAAAGGTTTTTGAACGGGAACAGCCCCTCGAATACGCAGGGAAACAACTACAGGTTCCCTTTACCGGAACCGGTTCGATAGGTGAAGGTAAGCCACTTAAATCCATTCTGCACCCAACTGAAGGAATTCAGATCTGGCTAGCATCAGGAGCCCCACTGAACACTGCATTAGCAGCTGAAGTAGCAGATGGGTGGCTCCCCATGGGGTATGGACAACATGGATGGGAGATGCACGGACCAAACCTTGAGAAAGGATTTTCCAAACGGTCATCAGAAGCGGTACCAAGATCCGAATTTCAAATATTTACTAATCTCACTGTGGAAATAACAGAGAACGTACAGGAAGCTATTGATAGACGAAAACCAATGACTGCAATGTATGTTGGCGGCATGGGAAGCGAAGAGAACAATTTCCACCGTGATTCAATGGCGCGTAGAGGTTTCCCTGACCAAGCTAAAGTTATTCAACAACGTTGGCTAGCAGGGGATAAACAAGGAGCCGTAGAGGCTGTACCAGATGAATACATTGACATGGGGGGGCTCTTTGGACCGGTTGAACGAATTCGAGAACGGTACCCTCACACAATTCATGAAGGGTCAACGGGTCAAATCATTCGATCAACTGACATAGAAACAATCGAACTCCTCGCCGACATTGTTGAAGAGCATTCCGGTTTGGAATAACCCGAATCGCAGGAACGTTTCGAACCGGCTATTGTCTCATAAACGCAACGGAGGAATGGCATGCCTACAGCAAGCAACGGTGACACCAAACTGCACTATGAAACAATGGGTTCATCAGATGACCCAACAATCCTACTAATCATGGGTTTAGGGGCTCAGATGACGGCGTTTAGAGAAGATTTCTGCCAACTACTCGTTGACGCCGGATTCCATGTAATTCGCTTTGACAACCGCGATGTTGGGCTGTCCTCGAAAACGCCTGGCGAACCCCCAGCGATGGAAGCTCTTCTAGGTTTAAACGGAGAAGACCCTTCAACTTTTGATGTACCTTATTTGCTAACTGACATGTCAAATGACGCGGTCGCTGTCCTTGATGCCGCTGATGTTTCCAAAGCACACCTTGTTGGGGTTTCAATGGGGGGAATGATTGCCCAAACTATGACCATTGAGCATCCTGACCGCATTCTTTCACTTACGTCGATCATGTCGACCACGGGTAATCCAGATGTCGGAGCGGCTACACCTGAGTTAATGATGAGGATGCCTATGTCTGTTCCGACCTCAAAAGAAGAAGCGATAGCCAGTTCTGTAGAAATCTATCGATTGATTTCCGGACCAGCCTTTGATGAAGAAGAACACGCCCTGCATGCGGCTAAGGATTTTGACAGGAGTTGGAACCCGAATGCTCAAAGTTTTCAAATAGCGGCCATTTTCGCCTCCGGAGATCGCACCGAATCTCTTCGTTCAGTTGGAACCCCTACTCTGGTAATCCATGGTCGCTTGGATCCGTTAGTACAGGTGAGCGGTGGGGAAGCCACTGCAGCCACTGTCCCAAACAGCAAAATCGTTGTTTTTGAAGAAATGGGACACAACCTTCCAGAGACCCTATGGATAGACATAACCAATGAAATAATTGATCACGCCTATGCAAATGCCGGCGGTTGAAAGGAAATAAATTATGAGTGAGCAACCTGATAGTTATGAAGACCTAACCCAATGCGGCCTTGATGAGGACACGGAAGCAGAATTACTTCGTGTCCAACGAGAATGCACCTTCATGTGGACAAACAAAAAAGGTGAAGCGTTCGGTGTCATTATGTCTTTCCTACCCAAAGACGGGAAGTTATGGTTGACTTGCGCTGAACGCAGGGCAAGAGTACCAGCCTTACGCCGTTTCCCTCGCGCCTCGGTTTGTGTCAATAGCACTGGAACATCTTTAGGGACTGGGAAAACCGTCACCTATAAGGGGGAGTGCGTCGTGCACAACAGTCGGGACATTAAAGATTGGTTTTACCCTGAATTCTCTCGGCACTTACGACCTGAACCTGAAGCAGCCCAAGTTTTTCAGAATTTCCTAGATTCGCCTGAAAGAGTGGTTATTGAATTCACTCCTGATTACAAATTAACTTTCGATAGTGCAATCATGTGGGCGCGTTCTCCCGAGGCGACTATCCCCAAAGATGATCCAAGAAATCAGTCACAAAGCTAAATTAGAAACCCTTCCATTCAGGATCTCGCCGTTCACGGAAACTATTGACACCTTCCTGAGCGTCGCGACTCCCATTATTGAGTTCAACAGCCCAACTTTCTTCTTCAGCGATTGTGTGGCGGTCAACATCTAAAGCTCTATTTATAAGCCATTTTGTAAACATGTGGGCTTTTGACGGTCCAGTAGCTAAACGAACCGCCCATTCCATGGCAGTTGAAATCAGATCTTCTCCTGGAACAACCGTGTTACACAATCCAAGTTCCAAAGCACGTTCAGAAGGAATATCATCAGCGAAGAACATCAATTCCTTCGCTTTCATAGGACCTACGAGTCGGGGGAGGATCCACGTTCCTAAAGCATCAGGTACAAGACCACGGCGGGCAAAAACTTCAATAAATTTTGCATGATCAGCCATGATCACTAGGTCACACATGAGGGCAAGGTGGGCTCCCATGCCAGCAGCAGTTCCGTTCACGGCTGCGATCACTGGCAATTCACAGTCAAGGATTGAAGACATCAAGGGGTGTTGGCCTCGCAGCATCATCCTTCGTGGTTCACCTACAGCTAACGCTGGAGCATCCTCAGGTCGAGGAGCGTAATCTCGGCCGACTGAAATGTCAGCCCCCGGGCAGAACAACTTCTCTCCACTAGCAGTCAATATCACTGCGCGAGCTTCAAACTGACCGTTGAGAGACTCAAATAACGCGGTCATCCGGTCGCGCATCCCCGGAGACATAGCGTTTCCCTTGCTGGGATTATTGATAGTTACCCATGCGACCTGATCAACAATGTTGAACTGGACCATATTCTCTAGCTCTTCTGCATTTTCAGTCATGCCTTAATCGTACCCGAGATCATGACAATGCGTTACCGACTGTCAATCTCCTCCATGACAGTTACGGTGAGAATTTAGGAGAGCGCTAATTCGAGTTGGCGTTCAATGCTCGGACCAGCTTTAGGGCAGAAGGGCAAACCATGATGACCTTCTTCAACCAGAATCAACTCTGATTCAGCTATTTTCTCGGCAGCACTTGTCGCATGTTCCATCAAGGGAAACGCATCATGGGTGCCTTGCGTTATGAGCGTAGACATTGTTATCTCCTCAAATGGAAGCGGTTCAAGATCTATTTCATTCATTTCATCGTTCATGTGGCCAGATTCTCGGAATTCTCTCGGTGCGAGCGAAGCGAGAAGCTCACCGATGTTGTTAAGCCGTTCTGAATCAGAGGTCACCCATCTCACAGCTTCCCGCCTACTTTCCTTATGGAGACCTGTTGACAACTTACTCACAAAATCAGCAGCAGCTAGCTTCGGCCATCTTGCACCCACTTGAAGATAAGCCCTAATTCCAATTTTGGAAAACATGATAGTGCGTTCGATTTTATTACCTGTAGGGGCAATTGGTAACAGCACGGCGGCATCAAGCAGCAAAGCGTTAGTTCTGTGTGGGTGCCGTGCGGCGAAGTGCACAGCCGATGGCCCCCCAGATGAAATTCCGAGAACAGTCACCTTGTCAATGAGGAGAGTATCAAGCATCGCTGCATATAAATCAGCCTGCTCAGATGGTGTCCGTCCAGATTCAAGTGGGGTTCGGAGGTACCCGGGCCGTGACGGAGCGATAAGTTCACAACCCCCATTTCGCAAATGCTGGGCCCATGCCAGACCCTGATCAAATCCTCCCGGAGATCCATGAATGCTCAACACCTTGGACCCATTTCCTTCTCTGGCGACCTGAACCAGACCGTGTTCGGTTTCAAGCATCGTTGATCGATCATCCAATGCTTTCATCATTTTCTCAGACCAAGATGACAAGAAAACCCCAGTTCTCTAGTAGTTCATTTGTTGACAATAGCATCTCCATGAAAAATAGATTTTTTGGTTGTTTTAAAATGAAGACCTAAACCACTATCCTCCATATGTGTTTAAAGCAGTGATTTTTGACGTAGCGGGAGTCTTGACGGAAAGTATCGGGCAGGTTCTACTTGAGGCAGCGATCGGAATCGATGGCGATATTGAAAAGTTGGCGGAGGCACTGATACCTGTTTTCATGGGAGAAGGTGACACTGATTCCGCTGGTCACCAGCTTGAACGAGGAGAAATCACCCTAAATTACTTCCTCTCTTCATTGGGTCCTGTTGAGAAGGATGCGTGGACGATACTCCACCCTGATTCAGATGACTTTTTTGGAGATAATCTCCAGCCAAAGCCAGAGATGCATAACTTTGTAGCGGAACTCAAAAAAGCAGGACTCAAAACAGGAATAGTTTCCAACAACGTAAAGGAATGGCAGAAGGCCTGGGATGCAGTCATCCCTTCGAACGAATTGTTTCATACCACAATTTTTTCTTCGGAAGTCGGGCATCGGAAACCTAACCCAGAAATTTTTAGGATAGCTCTTGAGAAATTAGATGTCTCTCCAGAAGAAACCATATTCCTAGATGATTTCCCCGCTATGGCCGAAGGGGCTAGGGCGGTAGGGATCCAAGCTATTTACGTAGAAGATCACGAACAAGCAATCGCGCAAACCCGAGATCTCTTACAAATCTAAAATTGAAATTGTCCCTTTCACCTAATTTCTCGTATGGTTTGCACAAAGTGAGGTAACCATGGCTGAACGATATTATGTAACGGATTCTGACCTGTCGGAACGATTTACTCTCTACACGCGGGCAAATGTAGGTGAAGTCTTTCCTGACCCAGTAACCCCTTTAACGAGCAGTACCGGACTTTTCCAGGCTGAACTAGGTTGGAGAGACGCTTGGGAACGAATGGGTGCGTTTACTCATGATGAATTCCCCCCAGATCAATTCTCTCAACTTGGCGTTGTCGGCGGTTATTGCTATTTAAACGCTTCTCTGATCCGCCTCTTTGGAGTTAGAGCTCCGGGGCTTTCATGGGAAGACATGGACGAACAATTCTTTGGAGCTATGCCCGGCGTCCCACCGTATGAGGAACAAGCAGGGGATGAAGATTTAGAGAAAACCCAGAAGATAGGGGCGACGTTCCAATGGGTTCTTGGCAATACGAAACTTGATGATCTAGAAGAACTCACTGAAGGTAGGAGGGAGACTCGCCAAATACGCAGTGACAGGCCGGACTTCTCAGAATTCACTAATGAGGAACTTTACGACCAGTATTTGGAACTTCTTCAGATGCATCGCCAATTCTTTAGCCAACATATTTTCGCCACCTACATGGCGACGGTCCCTGTCGGTATTATCTCTGGCGTTGCTAATGCGGTTGGTCGCCCAGACCTTCTTTTGCCGATTATTGCCGGTTTCGGAGAAGTTGACTCTGCGGAGCCTTCTCATGCGATGTGGGACATGGGAAGAACGGTTCGAAATAGTGAAGAATTGAGTTCAATATTTGATAAAGGAATAAATGGTTTGTTAGATGCAATAAACCAAAGCGGTTCTGATGAAACGAAACAGTTCCTAGTAGATTTTGAATCGTTTGTTTACGAATACGGGTCACGAGGACCTAATGAATGGGAAACACGTTCACCTACGTGGGAAACCCGCCCAGAGTTAGCTCTTAGCGCAATTGACAGGATGAGGCTAGCTGGGGATGAGCTCGCTCCGAAGGCGCAAAATGCGCAACGAGCTCAACAACGTCAAGAAGCGGCAGCTGAGCTACTAGCAATGGTTGAGGGAGACCCCGAAGTTCACGGTGAACTTTCGGCAGGAATCGCGGCTTCTGCAGCATGGCTACCTGCTCGTGAAAGAACCAAAACCAATAATATTCGTCTCATTCATGAGATGAGGATGAGGATGAGGGCCATAGGAGATCAGATGGTTCAAGTAGGGGCCTTTGACGAAATTGAAGATTTCGGTTTCGTCACTGATGGTGAATACCCAGGGTTGTTTGAGAATCCTGATTCAATGTTGGAAACAATTCGCTCAAGACGTGTTGAGTATTACAAACTACTCGAAAGAGAAGCCCAGTTTCTCTTTGATGGCGAGGCCGATCATCCAGAAACATGGAGGAGGCGAGACGCCGTTGCTGAAGATGTACTCGGGGAAGGCGAATCATTGCAGGGAATGCCAGGATGCACAGGTCAAGCAGAAGGAATCGCTCGAGTTTTATTAGACAGTAACGACCCGGGTGCCCTTGAACCCGGTGATATTCTCGTCGCTCCTTTGACTGACCCCTCGTGGACGCCTTTGTTTGTGCCTGCCGGAGCTGTAGTCGTTGATGTGGGGGCTCCTTTATCACATGCGATTATTGTCAGTAGAGAACTTGGTATTCCATGCGTTGTCTCTGCTACAGATGCCACTAGGCGAATACCTGATGGTGCCCGAATTAGCGTTAATGGTGATACAGGATTGGTTACTATCCTCAGCACATAGAGGTCATCTAGGAATTTCGCTCCAAGGGACTTCTTTATCAACACGAACATCGCCGGGCAGTCCAAGAACACGTTCGCCCAAGATATTTCGCATTATTTCACTAGTGCCACCTTCAATGGTATTAGCCCGAGAGCGTAAGAACTGACCGCTGATAGATCCAGCGTTATAAGCTTCGTCGCTACGAATCATCGGGTAACCGTTGGGATGAAGCATCCCATCAGCACCTTCTAAATTTATGCAGAGTTCATATATCTCCAGATTCAGTTCTGCACTAAATAGTTTCCCTATTGAACCTCCCGGACCGGCATCACCGCTCTTTGCGAGCGCTTTCGCCCTTTGGTTGGTAAGGCGAAGAATTTCAGCTCTTCCCCATAGCTCGGCGACACGGTCTCTGAAGATCTTTCGTTCTACCTTGCTAAGGTCATCTTTTTTGGATTCCCAAATATTCATGAGAGTTCTTATAGGCCCTCCACCTTTACCACCGCTACCTCCTCCAAGGGCGACTCGTTCATTCATTAGAGTCGTGATCGCAACACGCCAACCATCCCCTTCATCGCCGAGCCGCTGATCATCAGGTACTCGGACATCGGTAAGGAAAACTTCGTTGAATTCAGCCTCTCCAGTGATCTGATACAACGGGCGAACGTCAACACCGGCAGCATGCATATCAAGAATGAAATATGACAATCCTTTATGTTTCGGCGCCTCCGGATTTGTCCGTGTCAGTAACATCCCGAAATTAGAAAGATGCGCAAGCGTTGTCCAGACCTTCTGACCGTTGACAATCCATTCATCCCCGTCTTTTATAGCTCTACTCGGGATCCCAGCAACATCAGAGCCATGAGTTGGTTCAGAAAACAGTTGGCACCAAATATCCTCTCCGGTGAAGATTTTTTTAAGATGTTTATCGTGCATTTCATCTGTTCCGTGGTTGAGAATCACCGGAGCACCCATTCCGATTCCGATAGGGTTGACCATTAGGTCATGATAAGGAACTTTTGCATCTCGAAGAACTTGGTCAACTATTGCCTGCTTTGCTCTACCTAAGCCGAGACCCCCTTTGCCTTCAGGAAAATGCACGAACGCGAGCCCGGCATCGTACTGGGCGCCACGGAACGTGAACTGGTCTGACGCATGGGGGTCTACCTCTTCTAGCAAGGCCTCTACCCGTTCTTGAAGTTCTTGATCACTTAATGCCACTAAAATCTCCGTTCTGCCCTATGCCAACCCCGTATTTGGCGAAAGTGCCTAATCGTCGTTAGCATGTCACCATATAGTATGGCGGTAAGAAGCCATAACACGCCAAATGGTGTGTCAACTTTCATAGCGAGGAAACCTAAATGCGAGAAGTAGTCATTGTTGAGGCAGTCAGAACCCCCTTAGGTAAAAGAAATGGTGGACTGTCAACCATGCATTCGATAGACCTACTTGGTTCTGTCCAATCAGAGTTATTTAAAAGAAGCGGAGTTGACCCTTCTGAAGTAGGCCAAGTCGTAGGAGGCTGTGTGGGCCAGGTCGGCATGCAGACAATGAACGTGACGCGAAATGCTTGGCTAACGGCAGGTCTTCCTCTTGAAGTCGCTGCCACAACCGTTGACGCACAATGCGGATCATCCCAACAAGCGACAAACCTTGCTTACGCCCTTGTAGCAGGTGGGGTAGTTGATGTAGCGGTAGGTTGCGGTGTTGAACTTATGAGCGCTGTTCCAATGGGATCAACCGTTCCTAGAGGAGAAGCAGATGCGGGAAAGCCAGTCAATCGAGGATATTGGGAACGATATGAACTCACATCCCAGTTCGAAGGCGCTGAAAGAATCGCTAAACAATGGGACATAAGTAGGGAAGAATTGGATGCATTCGGCAAACTTTCTCAAGACCGGGCAATCAGAGCATGGGAAGAAGACCGTTTCGGATCGCAGGTTCTGTCTATAGATGCTCCCGACCGTGGCGAAGATGGGGAACTAACTGACACAATCCACACCGTTTCACGAGACGAAGGCCTCAGAGAGACGAATCTTGAAGCACTGGCAGGATTAAGAACGAACATGCCAGATGGGGTACACACAGCTGGGACATCATCGCAGATCTCTGATGGAGCTGGTGCTGTGCTGCTAATGACACGAGAAAAAGCAGATGAACTTGGAGTCAAGCCAATGGCCACCATCGTGGATTCCTGCTTAGTAGGTTCAGATCCTGTTTTGATGCTCACGGGTCCAATTTATGCAACACAAAAATTGCTTAACGATAATGGTCTCAAGATGGATGATATCGGCGTTGTTGAAATCAATGAAGCATTCGGTTCTGTAGTCCTAGCATGGGAGAAAGAACTACAACCAGACATGGAAACAGTAAACCCGAATGGTGGAGCTATAGCAATCGGTCATCCGCTAGGAGGCACAGGGGCGATTCTGCTAACAAAAGCAGTGCATGAACTCCACCGAGCCGACAAAGAATATGCAATCGTCACCATGTGCTGTGGTGGTGGTTTAGGAACTGGGACGCTTATCAAGCGTCTTTAGATACAAAATGAAACAAGTTTCGATATCTTTTTTAAAGTTGCCGGACCCTGTGCCTTATCGGTTTGGGTGGTCAACCATGCTGGCTACTCGTTTTGTCGGACAAAGGAACTCCCACAATTTCGGGTAGTACTACCTAAAGACGTAAGAGAGAAAAAACTAAAAATTTAAACATAAATGAGGAGAGAAAGAAATGGATTTAACAGGAGCATCTGCTGTCATCACTGGTGGCGCTTCAGGAATTGGTGAAGCCAGTGCCAGGAAGTTAGAGGAACTAGGAGCACGTTGCGTAATAGTTGATTTGCAGGAAGAAAAAGGAGAGGCGGTCGCGAAAGAACTCGGCGGGTTATATGTAAAAGCCGATGTGTCTAATGAAGAGCAAGTCCAAGCGGCCATGGATGCGGCGATGGAAATGGGACCATTACGGGCTTTAGTCAATGGTGCTGGAATCGGGAGTGCATCTCGAACAGTTGACCGTAACGGTGACCCTATGCCATTAGCCCAGTTTGAATTCGTTATCAGAGTTAATCTCATAGGCACATTCAACTGCATCCGTTTAGGAGCGGCATCTATGGCGAAAACCGATCCAGTTGATGAAGATGGGCAACGAGGAGCGATTGTCAATATGGCTTCAGTAGCTGCATTTGACGGTCAGACCGGACAAAACGCTTACTCAGCCTCAAAAGGTGGAGTGGTTGGGATGACACTTCCAATCGCACGAGACCTCGTGCCACTGGGCATTCGCATCAACACCATTGCCCCAGGGTTGATAGATACCCCGATCTACGGAGAAGGTGAAGCCTCGGAGCAATTCAAAGCTCACCTAGGGCAGAGCGTTCTCTTCCCTAAGCGCCTAGGATACGCCAGTGAATTGGCTTCCATGGTTACCGAATGCATCACTAATGACTACATGAATGGTGAAACCATTCGAGTTGATGGCGGCGTCCGCCTTCCACCAAAATAAGGAGAAACAATGACAGAAAATTCTGCTGTACTTACAGAAATTAGAGGTCGCGTTCTACTCATCACATTAAATAGGCCTGAAGCGATGAACGCCATTAATACTGATCTCGCACAGGGCCTTCTTTCAGCGATTGAAGAACTCGACTCTAACGAAGGTCTCACAGCTGGAGTGCTAACTGGCAATGGAAGGGGTTTTTGTTCAGGAATGGATCTCAAAGCCTTCGCGGCTGGAGGTCCCCCGCAAGGGTTTGACCAATTTCTCCAAACCGGTTCTGAGAAACCCCTCATAGCAGCGATTGAAGGATTTGCGCTAGCTGGTGGGTTAGAAGTAGCGCTGACATGCGACCTTTTAGTCGCTGCTGAAGACGCCAAGATAGGGATAAGGGAAGTCAAAGTGGGATTATTTGCTGCCGGTGGGGCACTTCTTCGTTTACCGCGCCGAGTCCCGTACTCAGTTGCTATGGAAATGGCGCTGACAGGGCAACCCATTACCGCAGATCAAGCTAAGAACCATGGTTTAGTTTCCCGAGTCACTGGAAAAGGAGGAACCGTTGAGGCAGCAATGGAATTAGCAGAACTAATAGCAGAAAACGCACCTCTTGCAGTTGCAGCGTCAAAGGCACTTATTCAAGCCCAGCAAGGAATCACAGAGGAAGAATTCTGGGATTTGCAGAGACCACACATGGCTAAGGTTTTTACGTCAAACGATGCGAAAGAAGGACCAGCGTCGTTCGCCGAGAAACGTTCCCCAAACTGGTCTGGCACGTAGAGTCATCAACCACTTCAACCACCAACAGGAGACAAAATGAAATTATCTATGTTGCTACCGTACTCGAACCGGTTTTCCGAAGCCGTCGATCGAGTAGTTGAACTAGAAAAAGCAGGACTTGATCTTATTTATGTTCCTGAGGCGTATGCCGCTGATGCTGTTTCTGCTATGGGTTATCTCGCTGCGAAAACCGAAACAGTGCAGATCGGTTCGGGAATTCTCCCGATTTACAGTCGAACTCCTACGCTGCTGGCAATGACAGCTGTAGGCATGGACGAGATCTCCAATGGAAGATTCATCCTCGGGCTTGGAGCATCCGGCCCGCAAGTAATTGAAGGTTTCCACGGGATTCCTTACAAGGCACCCTTAGGGCACACACGCGAAGCGATTGATATTTGCAGGAAAGTTTGGGCTCGTGAAGAGAAATTAACTTACGATGGGAAGTACTACACGCTTCCTCTTCCAGAGGATCAAGGAACGGGATTAGGGAAACCGCTGAAAATAATCACGCATCCTCTTCGACCAAACATACCTATTCACATAGCGTCACTTGGTCCTAAGAATGTTGAATTAACAGCCGAACTTGCAGAAGGTTGGTTACCGATGTTGTTTATGCCTTCAAAAGCAGATTTGGCATTTGGGGATGCCTTAAAAGTCGGTCATACGAAAAGAGATAAATCTTTGCCCCCTCTAGACATTGTCGCCGGAGGAATGGTAGCGATCGGCGAGGACGTCAAAAAATACTTGGATTATGGACGACCAAACACTGCCCTGTATGTTGGCGGGATGGGAGCGAAAGGACGCAATTTCTACAATTCCTTGGTTCAGAGGTACGGATTTGAACGTGAGGCTCTGGAAATACAGGAACTGTACTTATCAGGAAAGAAAAAAGAAGCTGAAGCTGCTGTTCCTGTTGAACTCCTTGAAGGAATGAATCTGGTCGGACCAGAAAGCTATGTTCGAGAAAAGGTCGCTGAGTTTGCCGAGGCAGGAGTCACCTATCTAAATATCGGACCGGTAGGTTCCCCTGCGGAACAGATGCGCATAGTGGAGAAATTAAAAGAAATCGTTTCGTAAGTTTCTGCAATTCTTTTAGTTGCGGCTACGTCGCTTTCTTTATTAACTCAGCGCTTGACACAAACTGTTGATCAAATTGACTTTCATCTGGAGGTCGCAGGACAACCCCACTAGCAAGTCCCCCAAACCAGTCCACGACAACCTCGCCGAGCTCTTCCCACGTGGACTCAATCACAACCTGGTTAAAAAGTTCGTCAGGGATTTTATAGTGAAGAGCTTGATTGTTTCCATCAGATCGGAGGGCACGTAGTTCGCTACCTAATTCCCCAAACCCAAGCAATTTCAAAGTCGGGTCGTAAGCAGGGGTGGAGTAAAGAAAAGCTAACCTCTCTTTCTTATCCAAAACTAGTTCTTTGCGTTGAGTACCGTCGTTGCCTATTGCAGCCAAAGGAGAAACAATAACCGGGATTCTTGTTTTCGAATTCAAATTGGGAATCACATGGTTCCTAAGATGCAAAGGGTGCGAGTTAGTAGGATGAGTGATTAGTCCGTCACTTATAGCGCTTGCCAAGGCAGTCATCTTTCCCCCAACTGCTCCTAGCCAAATTTCCGGTTCCATGCCCGGAGCTATGGGTTCAGGCAGAAATTCTTTTTGAAGGCGAGTTAACTGGTAGAAATCACCTTCGAAAGAAATAGTGGTTTGATTAGAAAAAGAAGCGAAACAGCTACGAACGGCTAAAACGTATTCACGGAGTCGAGAGAGAGGAGGTTCAAAAGGCATGCCGTACCGTTCAACAATGTTTTGACGAATCTGAGATCCTAAACCCAGATCGAAACGACCTGCGGACAGGTTCGCTAAATCCCAAGCCGAAAGAGCGGTGACCATTGGGCTTCGAACAAAAGCTAAAGCGACACCGGTTCTAACACGTAAACGAGTCGTAGCTGATAAAGCTAAACCAGAAACGATGAAAGGGTCATGAATCATTTCAGGTACGTGGAGAGTATCAAATCCTAGAGACTCAACCCGCTTTGCATAATTAGCGATGTCTTTCATGGGCATATGTGGGTTCATGCCGGCGACAAGTTCCATTTAACCTCCAGAGAACTAGCAAATACAACGATAGAAGAATTTCTAACTAGTTACTGTTTCAAGCCTCTTTCTACTAACGTCACATCATGGTCTCTTTAGAAGAATTTCAGTCCAATGCCGTTGATTGGCTTAAAGCAAACGCTGATAACGCTCCACCAAATTACGGTGCGATCCTCCCTCCGTCTTTAGTAACCGAAGGCGTTGAGTGGCAAAAAAAACTTTTCGCTTCTGGTTGGGCTGGCATACATTGGCCAATTGAATATGGCGGTCAAGGGTTAACCTCTCAGCATCAGTCTATTTGGCTGGAAGAATGCGCTCGTATAGACGTCCCGCCTTATGTGAACATGGTTGGTTGCGTCCTTGCAGGTCAAGGAGTTCAAATCTATGGAACAGATCAACAAAAAAGCCATCATCTCCAATCTATAATCACAGCGAAGCAACTTTGGTGCCAGCTTTTTTCGGAACCCGAATCAGGTTCAGATTTAGGGTCTCTTCGCACCAGCGCTGAAGCCGATGGGGAAGGCTGGGTTGTTAACGGTCAGAAAGTTTGGTGTAGTGGCGGACGGTATAGCGATTGGGGAATTCTGATGGCCCGCACTGACAAATCGTTGCCGAAACACAGAGGAATAAGTTTCTTCCTAGTTGAAATGCAAAGCGAAGGCATAGAGACAAGACCATTACGTCAGATGACCGGAGAAGCAGAATTTGACGAGGTTTTCTTCACAAACGTAATCTTGCCCAAATCAGCTCTGCTAGGCCCGGTCAATGGCGGATGGCATGTAGGAATGGACATTCTCACAAAGGAACGAGGATCAATCGGAGCAGGTGCAATTACCATGCAAAGACGTTTAGATTCCTTGATGTCTTTAGCAGAGTCGGAACTAGATGCACATACACGCCAGAGGCTCGCAATGCTTCTAACACAAGGTAAGAGCTACCATTTTCTTGGACAACGACAAGGCCCAGATGCTTCAGTCGCTTCTTCATTGAATAAACTCGGGATCACAGAATTGATGTTTGACATAGCAAACTTGCGGGCAAATATAGCTGGCATAGAGGCGCTTTTGGACGGGTCGGGATCAGGCAGTCTTTTGTCAGCTCCTGGAGCACGAATCGCTGGTGGAACCTCTCAAATCCAGAGAAATATCATCGGTGAACGCATTCTCGGATTGCCGAAAGAACCACGGCCAGACTAAACCAGTCAATCGGCTACCACTTTCAGCCTTTCATTCCGTCACCCAATGCGGTAGTTCGCAAAGAACGTTTAGACGATCTACGATCGGCTTGTGTCAAAACCAGAAATAGTGAATCCATTCTTAGATGAACCCGTTCCTGAAGTAACTGCTGTAAGGGATGGAGAAGACCTTAACTGGGGAGGCATCGAAGATTTTCTCCGTTCTGAACTACCCGATGACATTGATATCCAAGGAGATTTCAACGTACAACAATTCCCTAACGGCGCAGCTAATCTCACTTACCTGATTTCATTTGGGGAGACAGAACTTGTACTCAGAAGACCCCCTTTCGGGACTCTGGCACCTGGGGCACATGACATGGGAAGAGAATTCAGAGTTTTGTCACGCTTATGGAAAACATTTCCTAAAGCGCCAAGAGCGTACTTATTTTGCGATGACCCAGAGATCGCTGGAGCAGAAATGTTCGTAATGGAACGGCGTAAAGGAGAAGTTATCAGAGGGATAGTTCCACCTTCAATGCGTCACCATGAAGATATCGGAAAGAGAATTGGATATGCGCTCGCTTGTGCCATCGGCGAATTTCACCTGCTCTCTCCAGAAGAGATAGGGCTTGAGAACCTAGGGAAACCAGAAGGTTTTGTTTTAAGACAAGTCACTGGTTGGAAGAAACGATGGGATTTAGTTGCCGATGAACGCTATCACCAGGCAATGTCTGATATTTATCAGAAACTAGAGAACACGCTTCCGGTTCCCCAGCGAGTCTCATTCGTCCATAACGATTTGAAATTAGACAATTGCATGTTCGCCACCGATGATCCAGATAACGTTCTTGCCATCTTTGATTGGGACATGACTACTCTGGGAGACCCACTCGTAGATATCGGGACGTTATTAAATTACTGGCCGGACCCACAAGATAACTCTGATATTCCCCGAGGCGGCCACGCTGGTCTCAGCTTGATAGGTCTTCCGACAAGGACGGAGATGGTTGACTACTACGCAGCGAATTCTAATCTGGATCTGTCTGGCATAAGTTGGTACGAAGCATTTGCACAGTGGAAGACAGCGACAGTTCTCCAACAACTGTACTACCGGTGGAAAGTCGGGGATAGCACTGATGAAAGGATGGCTTCCATAGCCGATGCTTTGCCAAACTTCATTGAGAAGGCAGAAAGTTTACTTACCTGATTTCTAAGCGTCTGCCTCGTAGCTATAAGTTTCACGAAGTTCGCGTTTGAGGATTTTCCCACTGGCGTTTCTAGGTATCACGTCAATGAACTCAACAGCTTTGACAGTTTTGAATGGAGCTAACTTGCCTACACAGTGCTTGATGACATCTTGTTCTGAGAGACTTTCATCAGCTCGAACAATGACCGCAAGTGGGGATTCTCCCCATTTCTTTGAGGGGATACCTATAACACCTGCGTCGTTTATCTTTTCATGGGCTAATAAGACGTTTTCAATTTCTGCTGGGTAAACATTCTCTCCACCTGAGATGAGCATGTCCTTAACTCGATCCACGATTGTCACGAAACCGTCGCTGTCCATAGTTGCTACATCACCGGTTTTGAGCCAACCATCTACAATGGTTTCAGCATTAGCTTCCGGCCTATTCCAGTATCCCAACATGATATGAGGGCCCTTGACTTGAACCTCGCCAGCTTGATCTGGATCGCATTCATTTCCATCCTCATCAACGACTCGGACTTCAGTGAAGGTGAATGCTTTCCCTGTGGAACCCGCTCGTGTAACTGCATCTTCTGAAGAAATAATACAAGCAGGTCCACAAGTTTCTGTTAGCCCGTAGACCTGATGAATCTCTATTCCCATTTCCGTATACGTTTCAATAAGGGAAATAGGAACAGGGGCAGCTCCACTTATTACATTTCGCAACGTTGAAGTATCATGATTTTCTGCATCATGGGTTAGAAGCATGAATTGCAACATGGCTGGGACCATAAGAGTCGTATCGATTTTTTCGTCACGTATGAGATCCCATGACGCTGTAGGGTCAAAAGTTTTCATCAATGTAATTGATCCTCCTACGAAGACCGAAGTAAGCACCGGAGTCAAAGCGCCGACATGGAACAAAGGAAGTGCATTGAGAAAACGGTCATAATGCTGCATGTCAGCGGTGGTGGCGTTCGTTATATTGGCCCATAAGACTGTGTCGTGACTATGCATGACACCCTTTGGCAAACCAGTAGTGCCGGACGTGTACATTATGAAAGCAAGGTCATCATCTCCTCCTTCTGGTTCTGGTTCATGGACAGGTGAAGAAGACATCCAATCTTCGTAGTCAATTGCCCCGTCAATGGGTTCACCTTCAACCTGCACCCAACTAGTGATATGGGTTTTGTCGCCACGGTTACGTAACTCAGTAGCGACTTCAGAGAATTCCTCACTAAATAAGAGGACAGTGACACCAGCATCGTTAAGTATGAATTCAAGTTCGTCCGCTACCAACCTCCAATTCAAGGGGACATTGACACCCCCAATTTTCGCAACAGCAAAGAACGTTTCAATAAATTCAGTTCCGTTCATCAATAAAAGCCCTACTCGATCCCCAAGGGACACCCCGATGGACCTCAATGAGTGAGCAACCTGATTCGATCGATCATTAAGTTCCTTGTAGGAAAAGCGGCGACCAGTGGCGTGTTCATAAATAGCTTCTAAATACGTGTCGCGCCGCGCTCGATTTGTAAGAAATTGTCCGATATTTTGTGGCATGCTTAACCCCTTTAAGTAGTAAGATCCTAGCCTGATCATTGCAATCTAGGAAATAGATCCCAGACTAGAACGAACAAAAATACTTAAGAATAGGTAAGGTTCAGACATGTTCAAATCAGCGATGTCAGTGCTTAGATTCAGAAAGTTTGAAAAAAATTCTGCGCAGCGACGACTTGCTCGAGTTGCAAATATTGATGATCTTCGTTCCATATCAAAACGGCGGCTACCAGGAGGAGTGTTTGATTACATTGATGGGGCTGCTGAAGATGAACGAACACTCGTAGATAATTCAGCCGCTTTCGCGAACTACGGATTCAAACCCCGAGTTCTCCGAGACGTTTCAGACATCGATAGTTCCACAACGGTCCTTGGACGACCTATTCCAGTTCCCTTAATCTGTTCACCAACTGGGTTTACGCGAAGCGCACACCCTGAGGGGGAATTAGCGGTCAGCAGAGCCGCTGCGAAAGCGGGAATTCCTTTCACGTTATCGACCATGGCGACACGCTCAATAGAGGAAATAAGGCAAACTACCGAAACGCTAGCAAACGAGAATTCTTTGAACCCGCGAAATTGGTTTCAAGTGTATGTATGGAAAGATCGCGAACTAGTCCGAGACCTTTTGCAAAGAGCCGGAGAATCAGATTTCGAAGCCATCGTGATTACCGTCGATACAGCAGTGTTGGGTCGCCGTGAAAGAGACGTCCGAAGAGGTTTCACTCTCCCTCCCAAATTAGGTCTAGACACGGTCATAGACGGGGTGATACACCCTGCATGGACATGGGGCTTCCTCACAAATGAACCCATTCTTTTCGCAAACGTAGTTGGAAAATCAACTGATGATGGAAGTTCAGCGGTCACACTGGCTGATCACGTGAATGCGCAGTTCGATCAATCACTTTCATGGGATGACATTGAATGGTTTAGAAATAACTGGGATGGGAAGATTGTATTGAAAGGCATCCAAACTATTGAAGATGCAAAAATAGCGGTTGAACATGATGTTGACGCTATAGCATTATCAAACCACGGTGGAAGACAACTTGATGACGCTCCATCTCCGATAGACCTTGTCGGTCCGGTGTTCAACGCGATCGGTTCCAAAGCAGAAATTTATTGCGATGGAGGTATCCGAAGAGGAAGCGACATCGTCAAAGCAATTTGTTTGGGGGCAGATGCCTGCATGATTGGTCGCCCATTTCTTTATGGTTTGGCGGCAGCTGGAGAGAAAGGCGTAGATTGGGTCCTCCACTTTCTTTTAGAAGGGATGCATAGAACGATGGCACTGTTAGGCGCTAAAAACCTTGATGACTTGACACCGGAACTGATTCAATCTCAAAATCCTTTGCTTAAAAACGGGATTAATCATTCATCAAAGTTGTAAGTAGATGCCCTTCCAGAGATGGCGAACAAAGCCGTTGCCACAAGGAAGCAAATACCCATCCCAGTCACAACAGATCTAGGCCCGAATTTATCAGCGAGCGGACCTTGAATAATAGAACCTAGAGGAGCCCCAACTGTAAACACCATCAGGTACATCGCCATTATCCTACCTCTGACAGGTTCAGGCACATGCAATTGCAGCGTAGTGTTTGTCGTAGTTGCCATGATCAGGTGTGCACAACCCACGACAAAAATTCCAGCTACACCTATCCAAAAGATTTCCGTGACACTTAACAAAAGCTCCCCGACCCCATACAAGACCAAAGACCCTATAAGCAGTTGAGACCGTTTGATTCGCGAACCAAAAGAAGCTAACCACGGGGCGATCATGACAGCTCCAATTCCATAGGTTGACATCAGTAGACCGAATTTGAACTCCCCAACTTTAAAAACGTTTTCAACAAATAGGATCAGGTGGACTTGAACTAAGGGACCTCCAAGAAAAGCGACACAAGTAGCAGCGAGATACCCGGTCATGATGGTTGGCTGAGTTTTTGCGTATGCCCACCCTTTCAGAAATTGACTAAGTTGCGAATCTTTCCTTCCAGCTAGTGGGCTCGCCGGTGTTCTCGGAAGCGTAAGCAAAGTTGCGAAAACCACGAGAAAAGATATACCGTTCCCGAAGAAAGCCCAGCCGGGTCCGGTGACGGCGAGCACTACACCACCGATACTGGGACCAATCGCTCTAGCAGCATTAAATTGTGTTGAATTTAATGTAATAGCGTTCATTAAGTATTCCCGGGGCACTAAGTCAGATACATACGCTTGCCAAGCCGGTAGCGCATAGCCATTCGCAACACCGTAGACAACATTGACCCCAACGTATACAAGCGGTTCACGGATACCAGACCACCATAAAATACCGTTGGAGATAGCTATTGTCGCTAGGATAACTTCACAGATTAGGAGGATTTTTCTTCGCGAGAGTCTATCTGCCATCGGGCCAGCGAATGGGCCGACAATCGCCATGGGTAACATGAGGGCGAAGACAGAGCCACCAACCCAAGCACCAGATTCGGTCATTTCGTACATGATGAAAGGAGAGGCAATTCCTTGAAGCCAACCTCCGCTATTCGAAGCAAGTCCTGCAAACCAGAAACGACGAAAATCCCGGATCCTTAAAGCCGAAATAGCGTCTGAAAGTTTCGGCTGGTCCAATTCTGGGGTTGAATCGCTCAAGGGGTACCTAGTGACTTTCGTTATTTCTTTCAAAAAGAGCAGTATAAGAATTTCGTAATTTGCTCTTCTGAACTTTACCCATAGTGTTTCTCGGTAACTCAGAAACTAGAAGGTATTCTTTGGGTTGTTTAAAGTTCGCCAAATTCAACTCCACGTAATCTTTGAGTTTAGGTAGGGAGAAATATTCATTGGTTACGACAACGGCTACGACCGCTTCGCCAAGGTCATGGTGGGGCACGCCGATAACAGCAGATTCTGTTATTTCGTTGAAACTGTCAAGGCAAAGCTCTATTTCTTTCGGGTAAATATTCTCACCGCCGCTGATGATCAAGTCCGTTGATCTCCCTTCTAGTCGTAACCTGCCGTCCTTATCTAGGTTCCCAACATCTCCAGTGATGAGGAATCCATCGTCTCGTAAAGCATCAGAAGTCTGTTCAGGCTGACGCCAGTAGCCATTAAACAAATGGTCACCTTTTACTTCAACGACCCCATTTTCATTTGCCTCGCAAAGACGGCCATCGCTAGCAACCCGTATCTCCATTCCAGGCAATGCAAAACCTACGGATCCTGGAACCCGATCCCCATTAAGTGGGTTGGAGGAGATAATACCAGCTTCTGTCATCCCGTAACGTTCTAGAATTCGACTTCCTGTCCTACTGTGAAAAGCCGCATGTGTTTGCTCGGTCATTGGGGCTGAACCAGATGTAAACAAGCGCATTTCAGAACAAACACTGGAATCAAAATCCTCGCTTGAGAGAAGACGACTGTAATAGGTCGGAACGCCCATGAGTACCGTTGATTTAGGCAGGGATTCCAGCACTTCAGTAACTGAAAATTTGTTGAGGAAAATAATTTTTGACCCACTGAGCATCGCACAATGGACAGCAACAAATAAACCATGTACATGGAAGATCGGTAAGCAATGGAGAAGGACATCGTCAGGTTCAAAGCCCCAAATTTTATTGAGAGCCACCCCGTTGGCGATAAGGGCGCGATGGCTGAGCATAGCGCCCTTAGGTCGGCCAGTCGTTCCACTCGTATATAGCATCGAAGCCACATCGGTACCCCCTCGGTCCGAAGAGGAATCTTTTGATGCCATGGAAGACATTATCGATGTCAGACTTCCACCGGGCCCAATACTTTCAGATCGCACACCAACTGAAGTTTGTTCATTTGCATCAAACACCGCTAATGCAGGCTCAGCATCACTAACAAAGAAATTGATTTCATGAGCTGTACTGGCTGGATTCACTGGAACATAGATAGCGCCTAATTGTAAACACCCCATGTAAAGAGCGAGCGCACCTGCTGATTTCTCAGTTTTAACGAGAACCCGGTCACCTTCTTCCACTCCACAGGATTGAAGAGCTGAAGCATATTTCCCCGCAAGATTGAAGAAATCTGCATAGCTGACACTTCCATCAAAGGGCGATGATAAGAACTCTTTCTCATCTGCTTCAGAACAAGCTTCTTTCAATGTGCGGAAGAGGTTTTCAGACATTCTGACCTGATCCTATTTGGGGTTCAGATTGAGGGACTGAACCTCGGGCAATAGCTGCCATAGCAACCAAGATCAATAACCCTCCGAAAAGAACTGAAAGAGTAAGCTTTTCATTGAAAAAAACGACACCTCCCGCTACCCCAAAAAGAGGTAGAAAGTATCCAATCACCGAAACCTGACCGGTTGTTCCTATCTGATTGGCTCGAAGAATTGACATGAAAGACAGGTAGGTAACTATCCCAAAAACGAAAAGCATGGGTATGTGCCAAGACGCGAAGCCATTCGTAGGTTTCGTCCCTAGATCAAGACTTAAGGTTAAAATCATTGAACTCAAACCGGCGACAAGCAGGTTCGGAGCGATAAGAGCCATCGGTTGGTGGCGCAAGGTCAAATACCGTGTTAAGACTCCCGATCCACCCGCAATCGCTGCCCCTCCTAGAACCAGCAGAATATCTAATAATTCACCTCCATCATCAAGGGAACCAATAGCAAGTATTACCACCCCGCCGTAAGCGGTGATGAGACCTAATGCCTTTAGAAAATTGAACCGTTCATCTGCGAAAACAAAATGTGCAACGACCGCTGTAAAAATTGGTCCCAGAGAAATAAGAAGAGTATTGAGACCTGCTGGAAGACGGTCAAAACCAGTATTAAAGATCAGCGAAGGACCCAAAGAACCTAACAATCCCAAAAGAATGCCAGCAGGTACAGCAGACAATGTTAATTCTTTTCTCCAAGCCCCATGTATGAGTGCAATAATGCCACCAACTAGAAAAGGAACCCAGGTAACGGTAAAGGCATCAAGTCCATCGTTGGTAAATTTCTTTACTAATAACCCACCGGCACCAAATGAAATCCCTGTGAAAGCAACAAAGCCCCACACGGTTTTCTCAGGGGCGCCAGGAAAAATTGAGATAGGCATAAGAGTGCCACTTTACACCTAACGTCACCCTCATCGCCGCCTCCGAAAGAAAGGACTTGTTACCAGAAGACAAATGACTCCGAGCGTGTGGTAGTAATGAGTAATGAGAAAAATTTTTCCAGAATGACAGATATCCCGATTTCCTTATCGCAAGTCACTTTAGGCTGGCTGGAACAACAACTTCGAGACGCTGGTCATTCAATTCCAGAAATAATTTCTTTCGCTCATGAACCCATGGATGGCTTCACTGGAGCGATGGGAGAAGTTGGTATTTTCACGGTTGAGTGGGGTGAAGGCCAAAGCGAAGACCTACCTGAAGCTTTCGTAGCTAAATGCCCGCTTGATGACGATATCGCAAGAATGTACAACGAGGTAATGCAGTATTACATCCGAGAATCGGGTTTCTACGCGGACCTTCGTGACGAAATTGACATGCGAATCCCCAAATGCTGGGTAAATAGATTCGACCACGAAACAGGTCGAGCCTTTCTTCTTTTGGAATATCTAGGCCATGCAGAGAAAGGAGATATACTCCAAGGCTGCTCTGTAGAAATCATGAAAGACCTTATACGTGACCTTGCGAGAATGCATGGAAAATTTTGGATGGATGAACGCCTTCTTGACATCCCTTGGTTGATTGATTGGAAAGCAGAAAATTTAAAGCTCGGAATTGACATCACCCGCCAGTCTTGGAAAGCACTGGCAGAACAAGAACCGGAGCGTTACCCGCGTGACCTATTTGAGGTTCTTGAAAAAACTTGGGTTTTCAATACCATTGAATGGTTAGATCGCTACGCTGCCCGTCCATGGACCTTGACACATATGGATTACGAGCTAGATAACGTACTTATAGATGGCAAAGGGCCGATAGTTCTTGACTGGCAGAGTCCTATGCGTTCCCATCCCGGTGTTGACCTTGCCTGGCTATTAGCAGCATCGCATTCTCCAGAGACACTAGAAATTGAAACCCAACTACTTGATCTCTACCGAGAAACCCTTGTTTCGTCCGGAGGTCCGAACTGGTCGCGGGAAGAACTAGAGGAGGCTCTGGCTTGGGGGATCCTCTACCCAGTTTCCTGTCAGGCTGTTCCTTACCTTCAAGATGTGACCGCATATGGGGATGGAGCCGACAGAATGCATCGCAGATTCGAGAAATTCCTTCAGGGATCAATTGATGGAGCGGTTAGATGGAACCTTGTAAAGCACCTTGGCCCTCTGATCTAGATAGGCTATTCCATCATGAATTTAATTATTGTTCGCCATGCGCGCCCAGAGAAAATAGAAAATAAAGAAGGGGATGGCCCAGCTGACCCTCCGCTATCTCCACTAGGAGTTGAACAAGCCAAGGCGGTAGCAGAGTTTCTTATGTCAGAAAGAATAGATCGGATAGTTACCAGCTCAATGAGGCGTGCTTATGAGACAGCGGTTCCCCTTTCAGAAAAAATCGGTGTGGACCTCATTCAAAGAGATGACCTTCGGGAATCCGATCACAACAACCCAACGTACATTCCCGTAGAAGAAATGACCTTAGACTCGGGACCAGTTCAGGCCTTCCTTAATGACCCATTAGCTATTTTTGAAGGAGACTACGATGGTTTCCGAGATCGTGTTGTCGGGGCTTTTGATCACCTGATAGAGGAACACGCTGGAGAGACAGTGGCGGTTTTCTGTCACGGAATGGTTACCTCTGTTTACCTTCAGACTCTATGGAACCTAGAGCACCCTTTCCTCCTACAACCTGACTACACAGGCATAACAAGAGTCGAGGCATCTTCTCAAGGGTTCCGTACAGTACGGAGTGTAAATGAAACCGGACATGTCCGTCACCTTATTGAAAGACCCACGTTCGGTAGGAACACTTAAGGCAGATCAAGTTCACCAAAATTGACTCCGGTAAGCTCAATACTTTGTTCCCAAAGAGCCCGACCGTCGTGAACGTCGTTGGCTTCTTTCTTGGGTTGAACTTTCACGGCCGGTCCGCGAATTTGCATGAATTGGCTTGGTCCAAAATAATCGTTGCCTTCAGCGGCTGGGTCCGTTGCTGCCCGTAGAGTCGGGATAGCTCCAGCCGAAGCAGTTTGACAGATGTAGGGTCCTGCTTTATCCCAGAGGTTTCTCATGTGTCGATTCACAAAAGAGTCGGTTTGGAGTTTCACTATGTTTGATTCAGCCATTCCCGGATGGGCAGCTACGGAAAGAATATCTTTTCTTCCTGCCCGTCGTAACCGCCGATCCAGTTCAGCGGTGAACACTAGGTTCGCTAGTTTGCTTTGGGCATATGCACGCATCTTTCCGTACCTATGAACTGATTGAAGGTCATAAAAATTCAAACGCCCCTGACGATGAGCGTTACTTGCTACGTTGACGACCCGACTACCTTTATTCTCAAGAAGAGATCCTAGTAACTTCCCAGTTAAAGCGAAATGCCCCAAATGGTTCGTCCCGAACTGTAACTCAAATCCATCAATTGTGGTACCTCGTGGAACTCCCATAATTCCGGCGTTATTAATCAACAAGTCAAGGTTCATGCGACTGGCTTTAAACCAGTTAGCGAAATCCTCTATAGAAGCGAGATCAGCTAAGTCCAGATGGGCGACTTCCACTGAACTGCCTGGTTCCGATGCAGTTAGATCCGCCATGGCTTCGGACCCTTTAATAGAATTCCGGACAGCGAGGACGACAGTGGCCCCACGGCGTAACAAATACCTTGCTGTCTCTAAACCTATTCCTGAATTGCCGCCAGTTACTATCGCAACTTTCCCTGTCTGATCGGGTACGTCATTGAATGTCCATCCTGATTTCTGACCCATGCAACCAACGGTACTTGAAGAACACTATTTTCAATAATCAGGTAATCCCATTATTCCTTAATGAGAAACTGATCTTTCGGTCGGATGAACACGCCTTCAGCTTCAGCGCAAAGTTGGTTACCGTCACGAAGTTCGCCGACAATGACTGCTTTACGGTCTTCGATTTCCTGCACCCAAGCTTTCGCATTTAATTCTTTGTCTAAAGGAGTAGGAGAAATATAGCGGACAGATAATGTTCCGGTGTAGCCACCATGCCCTGAAACAACACAGGTGACTCCTAGAAGTTCATCCATTAACGCAGCAACGTATCCTCCATGAACGCTTTCAGGAGGCCCGCAATATTGAGAATCAAAATTACCATGACCCAGTATCATTTCGTTTTCTATGCGGAATGTGAACGGTGGAGATATCGGATTTAAGGGCCCTATGATTGGGCTGTATGGGAAGAACTCATGTGGTTCCAAACCCTTAAGGTCATACCTTTTGCTTTTATCAGGCCTGAAAAAGTATTCTTGAGGTCTTAAGCCAGCTTGCATGCGTTCAGCTGAAACACTGTACGGGTGTAACTGTTCACGTATTTTCCGTAACTCTTCTACGATGTCATCAAGCGGGTATCCATCATCGATGCGTTCGTTGAAGTCAGTTAATCGGAAAGCTGCTATCAAACAGCGCAGTTCTTCAATTAGGTCTTCATGGCTAGTCACGTAGCTATTGTATGGAGAAATAGGTTTTTAGAGTTGTATCCGTCCAAAGAGCGCGAAATGGTCACTTACATAAAATTGTTTATCATTTCGTATCACATGGCCTTCCAAGACCTGAAGTTTCTCGGTTCTAATATTTGGATGTGTGAAGCAACGAGTGAAATATGTTTTGAACCTTGGAGCATCAACATGAAATCTATTCTTATAACTGTTCCAAGTCGGCACTGGTGGTTTCGGAGCAACCAGACCGGCGGCCGTAATTACGTCAATTTCTTCTGAACGGGTGTTTGTATCTCCAATGATTGCCAAATAATCGGTAGGTGACGCGGCAACAATTTTAGAAATTTGTGACATTCGTTGATCTCCAGAGAATTTCCCCGGAGCTAAGTGGACATTAGCTACCGTTAAATCAAAGGAGTGAAACGTTGTCAAAAGGGCGAATCCCTCAACCGCCACATGAGAGATTTCGGTTTCAAGCAATTCATGAGAAATTAGTGTCGCTAGATTACCGCTATGGCTTCGAGGGTTAGCTTGAATCATTCCATGTGTCTCCACATAGGGGACTAGACCGGGGAGTTCTTGGAAATGAACGATGTCAGGTGTTTTGGCGAGCACCTGCTCTCTCACGACCTCTTCAGTGTCACATAATTCCCAATGTTGCGGCGCAAAAGCCGGTCGACCCAGCAAGGCAAGGTTCCATGTGAGAAATGAAATGTTAACTCGTGTATCTTCCACAGAAAGTGATTTTATGTCTCCATAAACCACGAATACCAATCGTGGTAATGCTGGATTCTGACTTCGTCATCGTTAAGCACTTGTTTATTAAAGCCTCTTGACCGCATCCCATTTTGAACATCTCTGATCAAATGCACGTCCTGGTCAACAGTAATATCCATTGTTTTTCTACCAGCGATCACGTCCTCTTGATCGAATTCATCATGGTCAGGTCTTCGGTCAGGTATCGGTTTTGGTTTAGGCATAAATTGAAGGTCACCGGAATCCACCGCATCTTCTGACGGTGGCATCACAAAGGTGAATTTATCCCAATAGCATTTGCTTGGGTCAGTGCGGTGAGGGCGGGCACGCATTATTAAAGCAGTGTCTGGTTGAATCGTGATCATGGTATTTGGGAAAATGTTGTGTTGAACAATGTCGCTTAACTGCTCATCGGTAAGCGAGTCGTAATCATACCCGAGTTGAGGTCCTGCATCCCGACGGGCTTTTTGGACTGCTTCGCGTATATCTAGAATCCGACCGTGGAACTCGGTTGGGTCCATGCCCATCGACAACATTTGCTTTTCCATGTACTTTGTCGGTTCATCAGGGATCGGAAGTCGGGTATTAACAGTAAATCCTTCAATGTAAACACTGGTGTGACCATTTTCCCAGAGACCTACTTCGCCACGTGGGCAATCAAAGATCAAAGCATGCTGAGGGTGTATGTGTTCCACATGGTACAACTCACTGAAATTATCGAAAACAGCTTTCCAGTTGCATTCCAAATGAACAGTCTGGTCCTGAACAAGAACCATTTTTTCAAGTTGGTATGGTTCGATTTGAGCTTTCACTGGACCTAAATAATCTTCAAAGCTAGGAGCGTCATCATCCATGCAAACCCAAATAGTTCCGGCCCATACTTCTGAACGGACAGGGGTCAAAGATTGATTGTCACAATCAATTCCATCGCTGAAAAGGTCTCGATCTGGAACGACTGATAGTTTTCCATCCCTCTCATAAGACCATCCATGGTATGGGCAAATGAAATTCTTTATCCACCCCCGATCGTTGACCATTATTCGCGCTCCGCGATGCTGGCAAGTGTTGTAATGGGCAACAACCTCCCCATCATCGGTGTGAGACACCAATACAGACTCCGGTCCAATATTGAGAACGAAGTAGTCTCCTGGTTCAGTGACATCTGATGCAAGTCCAGCAAAGATCCAACTTTTCGGCCACACTCGGTCCCACTCTTCTGACATGATTTCGTTTGACAAGTAACGATCAGGAGTGATGTCTCTTTGCCCTGTTGGCGGGCTGTTCTCCACTCCTGAAATTCTTCCAGGAACCCTATCCGGTACTCTGTGCTCAGTATCTGCCATATCGTCTCCTTGATATCAAGGGTAGCTTAATAATATCAGTTGGGAAATATGGGATTTAGCGCGGAGATGGTATTTCATCCGGTACTGTCCCTGTATGGAATCACAGAGAATCCTCGAGGGAATACGTGTAGTGGATATGACCCAGTACCTCGCTGGACCAACTGTCACAAGAATGATGGCAGAAATGGGTGCAGACATAATAAAAATTGAACAAGCTCCTGGAGGGGACCCATCTAGGAACTACGCCATAATCAACGATGTGGGCAGAAGCGGTTATTTCGTCCAGCAGAACAGAGGAAAGAAAAGTCTTTGTTTGGATTTCGACCACTCAGATGGAAAAGAAATCCTACTGAAACTTCTAAGTTCAGCCGACGTGTTTGTAGAAAACTATGGCCCTGGAGTCATGGAACGGAGAGGACTGGATTGGAACTCAATGAAAGATTTGAACCCGCGGCTGATCATGGCATCGATTTCAGGATTCGGGCGGGATAGTTCAATGAGTGACCGTCCTGCTTTCGACATGATAGCGCAGGCGTTCAGTGGCACAATGTTCATGACCGGAGATCCTCAAGGGCCTCCAATGCCAGTAGGGCAGTCCATAGCTGACGTTATGACAGGCGTTCATGCTGTAACAGCGATCGGTTACGCCCTTTTCCATCGTGAACGAACTGGCAAAGGGCAATTTGTAGATATCGCCATGGTTGATGCTCTTTTCCATTCGCAAGAGTTAGCTGTCCAAGGTCCATCATTAACTGGAATGAAGTGGAAACCCAAAAGGTCAGGTCACAGGTCTAGGATTAATAGTCCTTTAGGCGCATTCAAAGGACCTGAAGGGTGGATTGTTATCCAATGTATGGAAGCACAATGGCCACGTTTCGTAGAAGCGATAGGAAAGCCAGAGCTTTTGACCGACGAAAGATTTGCTGACTTAACGGGAAGAACGAAAAACAGGGAAGAACTAAATGAAATTATTGAGGAATGGATGCAGGGTTTTGAAAATGATCAACAAATTCTTGATACTCTCGTAGCTGCTCGTGTGCCCTCAGCGCCAGTTCTCGCCCCCTACGACGCAATAGGGCACCCATATTTTGAATCAAGAGGAGCTATACGAGAAATCAAAGACCCATTGTTGGGCACATTCCACATACCCGGAGACCCACTGCATTTCTCTGATTTCCCTGACCCACTAGAACTGGTAGCCCCAACGCTTGGGCAGCATAATGAAAACATACTTAAATCCCTTGGTTTCACAACCAATGAGATCGTTCAACTAAGCGACAATGGTGTGATTAAGAGTGGAGATACATGACCAAACCGCCTTTGAGCCATGAGGAAGCTATCTCTCTAGATGAGAAAGACCCTTTATCAAAGTTAAGAGAACAATTTGAAATACCATTCGACGCAAATGGGAACGAACAGGCATATTTTGCAGGAAATTCTCTAGGACTTCTACCCAGAAGATCACGGCTTGCAATGCAAGACGCTATAGACCAGTGGGGAAAGAAAGGAGTTCTAGGACATTTCGACGGATCTGAACCTTGGTATGTATACGACGAAATAGTTTCAGCTCTTCAAACAGAAATAGTTGGATGTTTGCCAACGGAAACTGGGGTAATGGGAACGCTCACATCTAACTTACATGCGCTCATGGCAAGTTTTTATCGGCCTCAAGGCAAACGAAATAAGATACTTATAGAGCCGCACGCATTCCCATCAGACCGTTACGCAGTAGCAGCGCAAGTGGCATGGCACGGCGGTAATCCAAGATCTGACATTGTCGTGATACAGCCAGAAAATTCTGATGAAGTAACCCCAACGGACCTTGAACGCACATTGCATGAACACGGGGATTCAGTATGCCTCGCCCTCATAGGGGGTTTGAATTACTACACAGGACAATTCATTGACATACCTAAATTCGCTTCCCTCCTGCAAGATAAAGAAATCATCTTTGGCCTTGATTTGGCTCACGCTGTAGGCAACGTGCCTTTAGAACTTCACAACTGGGATATTGATTTTGCTGCATGGTGTACATATAAATACCTCAACGGAGGACCCGGAAGCATCTCTGGGTATTTTGTCAACCAAAGACATCACGCTGACAAACAACTTGTTAGATTAGCGGGCTGGTGGGGGAATGACCCTGAGACCCGTTTTGATATGCACGGTCAAGAGACTTTTACCCCTCGCGAATCAGCAGATGGGTGGAAAGCATCGAATCCTTCTCTTTTTGCCATGGTACCTGTCAAAACATCTCTAGAAATCTTCAACGAAGTAGGGATAGAGGCATTACGGGAACGCTCTATTAGGTTGACGAGTTATTTTGAGCAGGGGATTGACGCAATAGGAAACGTTTCATCAATAACTCCTCGTGACCCTCAACGAAGAGGCTGTCAGATTTCAGTCAGAGTACCCGGGGACGCATCGCAATTAGAGCATCAACTAATAGGGAAGGGGGTGGTTCCCGACGCCCGTGACCCTGACGTTCTTCGATTCGCCCCAACCCCGCTCTATACAACTTTTGCTGATGTGGCTCGAGCCGTTGAAGACCTTTCAGATCTAGTTTCCAACTTGAAATAGTTCCGCACACACCCAACAGCGAAATAATTTGATAGTTTCAATGAACATGAAGTCACCAAATATCCTACTCATCGTTTCCGATCAAGAACGTCAGCGTGATTGGCTCCCGGCAGGAGTTCACCTGCCAGCGAGACAAAGACTGATAGATGAAGGTTTAGAATTTACGAACTACTACACGCACACGTCACCTTGTAGCCCCTCACGAGCAACTTTGTTCACTGGTCAATACATGTTGCAACATGGGGTTATAGAGAACTCAACAGGGCCAGAAAATACGAACTTACCCACAACGACTCCAACGTTGGGACACATGTTCAGAGACGCCGGTTACAAAACTGCGTACAAAGGGAAATGGCATCTGCAAAATAGAAGATACCCAGAAATGGAAAAATACGGGTATGGGGACTGGGAAGGAAATGATTCAGCATGGTGGGGGCTTCCTGGAACCGGAACAGAATTCGATGAACCGATAACGGACCAAACTATTACTTGGCTTAAAGAGAATGCAGAGATAGATACTCCATGGTTTCTGACAACAGCGTTTGTTAATCCTCATGACATCATGTGGTTCCCATGCGATCAGCCTTGGTGGCAAGTCGACAACAAGGAAGAAACCGATCGTGTAAGAAACAGATTAAAAAACAGGGATTGGGGACGTAAAGATAACTTTCCGCCATTCAATCATGAATTAGATGAATGGTTCACTGAGTTGCCCCCGAATTTCCATGATGACCTCCATACAAAGCCCGATGTGCACCGAAGGTGGATGCACGCAATGCTCAAATGGGGAGCGCCTGGAACTATGAATCGTGAAGATGAATACCTGTGGCTCAGATACCTTGATTATTACGTAAAACTTCATGAGTTGAATGACTATGAAATGATGCGAATCTTCAAGACGCTTGATGAGTTGGGTATCTGGGATGACACCATCATCATTTTCACATCTGACCACGGAGACCAAGTAGGATCTCATGGATTGAGATCAAAAGGGCCTTGGAATTATCAAGAAACAATGCGTATTCCGCTCTACATGAAAGTACCTGGACAAACGAGCGCGGGAACGAAAACAAGTTCCCTCGCAAGCCATGTTGATCTGGCCCGAACTATTGCTGAACTTGGCGGGGTTAACCCAAGTGACCAGCCGGGACTAATTGGGGAAAGCTTGTCACCAATTTTCAAAGACATGGATACGAAAGTGCGAGATTACGTGCTTTTTTCCCAACAATGGGCCTGGTACAAGGGAGTTGAACATACCAGATATGCCAGCGCAGGTATTTTTGATGGGCGGCATAAATACTGCCGATACTATGGCGTTGGCGGAGGAGCCGATGCAGCCGGAGTGGCTTTAGAAGGAACAATACAATTTGATGTCGATAGTCCATTTGAAGATCATGACCATGAGTGGTATGACCTCCAAGAAGACCCGCATGAACTCGTGAATCTAGCGATGGATCGTGAGCGCAGAAATGAACTTCGAAAGAGATTTGATGAACTCCGAGGTATTGAGGAAATCGATTACGCCCCCATTGAGTATTAAGTCGTAAATCTTTGAAACAGAACCCCAA
>JASLWO010000004.1 GCA_030740795.1 Acidimicrobiales bacterium
AACCTCGATTCTTCGGAACTTATTTTAAGAGCCGCAGAGGGCAACCCACGTCCAACAAGCTAATAGAAGTACTACTTACCTAGGTAAGTAAAGAAACTTCGCAGCGGCGCAACTTAATAGTTGCGCCGCTGCTGCTTTTACAGTTACTGTCCCTTGGACCATGAAAGGGGAGAGGTATGAATGAGCGATGGGTATGGCGACTCCAAAGACGCCCAGAAGGAATGGATTTCGAACCAGCATTTGAGTTTAAAAGCGAACCAATACCTGATCTAGCTCCTGGAGAACTCTTAATCAAGAACATTTATATTGGCATGGACGCTGGAACACGAAACTGGTTACACCCACGAGAGGACGGATTTGACGTACCTCTTCCACTGGGATCTGCCATGGTCGGAATACTTGTCGGAACAATCGAGGAAAGCAACCATCCGGCTTACACAAAAGGCACACTTGTACGTGCCTACGGTCAATGGGCAGACTACTCAATTGTGAACCCTGCAGAAGCCGGAGTATTCGTAGTAGACCCTGAAATAGATGACATTAGGCAATATATAGGACTTATAGGACCGAGCGGATGGACGTCATACTTTGGTGTTCTCGACGTCGGTAAACCAAAACCCGGAGAAACTTTCCTCGTTTCCGCAGCAGCAGGATCTACCGGATCAATTGCCGGCCAGGTCGCCCGAATAGCTGGATGCCGAACAATAGGAATTGCCGGAACTGATGAAAAGATTGACTGGATCAAATCAGACCTCGGCTTTGACGAAGGAATCAATTATAAGAAAGACGACGTAGAGGAAAAGATCAAAGAATATTGCCCAAATGGTATAGACATCTATTTCGATAACGTCGCCGGACCAATACTTGATGCAGTACTACCAAACATGGCTATACATGGAAGAATCGCTCTCAGCGGGCTCATGGATAGCTACAACGCCGAAGGCCCTGTCCCAGGACCCTATAAATTTGAATACCTCCTGCACAAACGAGTTTCAATCACAGGGTTCTTTTCACCGGACTATTTCCATCGCGGTGATGAATCCGATGCGCGGATGCGACAATGGTTAGATGAAGGATTAATCACTTTCCGTTTTGATGAAACTAATGGTGTTGAGAACACTCTTGTCGCCTATAAAAAGATGTTTACTGGTGGCAACATTGGGAAATCAATAGTCAAGGTCTAAAAGGACCGGAAAGATTAATGAGCGGGTGAGGGGAATCGAACCCCCGTTCTCAGCTTGGGAAGCTGATGTTCTACCATTGAACTACACCCGCAGTGATTGGATTCTACAACCGCATGGGAGCAGTCACTAAATCAATGCACCAGACGTTCATGCCCTTCCCAATACGGTTCACGCAAAATTTTCTTTAACACTTTCCCTGTAGCGTTTGTTGGTAATTCTTCTACGAATTCCACAGATTTCGGAACTTTATAACCCGCAAGGTTTTCCCGAGCGTAAACGAGTAGATCCATTTCTGATAAAGAACAATCAGGTTGCAGTACGACAATGGCGTGAACTTGCTCTCCCCACTTCTCATTCGGGATGCCTATGACAGCAGCGGAATGCACGCAATCATGGGTGAAGAGGACATCTTCGACTTCTCTGGGGTAAATATTTTCCCCACCCGAAATAATCATGTCTTTCTTCCGATCAGTGATATACAAGTACCCGTCCTCATCGAGTTTGCCCATGTCTCCGGTGTGCATCCAACCACCACGCAGGGCGGAAGCTGTGGCTTCTTCAGCGCCAAGGTACCCATCCATGAGCGCAGGGCCACGACAGATCACTTCACCAACTTCTCCAACGGAAACGTCAACATCTTTATCGTTGACGACACGAACTTCGAACCCGTGGGCTACCACTCCAGCTGACGCCAGCAGATGCGGTTTATTCTCTGGGTCGTGGTCTTCCGGACGCAAAGCGGTGCAACCTGACGTTTCGGTCATTCCGAACAACTGGCAGAAATCAGCGTCAAAGACTTCAATAGCTTTCGCTAGCACTGACGGCGGAATCGTTGAAGCCCCATACGCCACAAAATCCAGTGCTGAAAGGTCAACGGATTCAATATCAGGATGGTTGATGAGAAGATTAATCATGGTTGGGACAAACAAAGCATCTGATATTTTTCTGTCTTCAAGTGTTTGGATTACATCAGCTGGGTTGAAATCACGGACAACGACATTGGTCGCACCGTTATACGCGTATGTGAAAGACACATTCGCCGCAATGTGGAACAGTGGCAGTCCTTGAAGAAATACGTTACTGGGGTCAGGCTTGTATTCAAGGGTGAAAGACACGATCCGCGCCCATAACGCCTGGTTTGAGATCAGGGAACCTTTAGGCCGTCCGGTGGTGCCACTGGTGTAGAGAACAGAACAGATCTGCGAAGCATCTATAGGAGATCTCTCTAACGGGGTAACTGATTGCAAAGCCTGTTCATATTCACCTCCCAAAGCCAGTCTGTTCGGGCAGTCCAGTTCATTGCCGATTTCATGAAAACCTGGACCAGTAATAAGTAGCTGCGGTTCGGAATTATCAATGATGAATGCTAATTCGGGAACAGCGAGTCGGAAGTTCAGGGGAACCAGAGCGACGCCGGCACGAATAGCCGCGATTTGCACTTCAAAAAATTCTGTTTCGTTCATCGCCAACAGAGCTATTCGTTCACCACGAGAAACCCCCATGTCAAAAATGAGTTGCGCTAACCGGCTAGCACGGTCATCAACTTCAGCGAAAGTCAGTTCATTGTCACCAACGGAAATAGCGCACCTGTCAGGGAATTGAAACGCTGACTGTTGAATAATGTCAGGAACCGTAACCATGTGATCAGCTTTACAGATTTTAGCGGGAAAGGCGAAAACTTCTTTGATTTCCTTATGGACTTGTTCTTTCAAGCCGTGCGGTGAAGAACGGACCGTACTCCCACACCAACTCCTCTCCTTCAAGATGTCGGCGAACCTCAATAGGAGTACCTACAGGACGTAACACATGCACGCCATCCTCATAGGTGGCAACAACCGTGATTTCCGTAGTGAAATCAACACTCACATCATGAACACCATGTTCGACTGTTCCATCGCAGCGCATGTCGTGAATAATGCCTTCACTTGTGATCACGATTCTGTCAGCAGCTTGCTCAATGCGTTGCTGAGATCCGACCATTTCATGATCAGAGTCACGGGCACCAGCTACAGATACTTCAATGACTTTCCACATTCCCCGCATGTCAGGAGCAGTTAAGGGAAGAGGATCAACGCATCCTTGAAGGATTGGCTCAGGGAAAACGGTCCACCCTCCCGAAGGAGTATGAGAAACTGGAATTTCATTAACAGCTCTTTCCGACATGATCTTTCAACCGTAGCAGCCAAACAGAAAGTTCTGTAAGGAACCATCCTCCAAACACGCATGTGATGTTAGTAGTTGAAATAGCTATACCACTTGACTGAGAACCACAAGGGTGTAGTTTCTGCGTATGGCAGAACTACGGTTTTTCTTCGGAACTATGGGATCAGGGAAAAGCACTCAAGCTTTACAGATCCGCCACAACCTCGCGCAACGAGGGCTCAAAGTCATCCTCACCACTCAATTAGATCGACAGGCAGGCAAAGTATCGAGCCGGCTCGGAGTAGAAGCAGAAGCCGACATAGTTGACGCATCAGTGAACCTATTTGAACTCGCCCGTGAAGCTTTCGAGATCACGGGACTAGACGCAATGGTGTGTGACGAAGCCCAGTTCTATGAATCAAATCAGATAGAACAACTTGCACGAGTCGTCGATGAACTCCACGTAGACGTGTACGCGTTCGGTCTTTTGACAAGCTTCCAAGGAGAATTATTCACTGGAACCGCTCGACTTCTCGAACTCGCTGACGTGAGAAGCCAAGTCCAGGTTGAAGCCAGATGCTGGTGCGGTTCACGAGCAACACACAATGCGAGACTCGTCAATGGAATACAGGTGTACTCAGGTGCTTTGAAAGTCGTGGGAGACACCGCCACTGAAGAAATAGAAGAAACAGCGGAAGTCACCTACGAACTAATGTGCCGCAAACACTGGCACGCAGGATTGAGAAGACGACAAGGAGAACAATTAGAACTCCTTGACCAGCATGAAGAACCAGCTGAAGTCATTAAGCTTCCCGTGCACACACCCACCAGTTGAAACAATCTTAACCTTTTCTACTTTTTTGCTTGTATTAATTCCCGAAGTTCCCTTTTTAGAACTTTCCCCGAACCGGTTTTTGGTAACTCATCAACGAAAAAAACTTGTTTGGGGACTTTAGGACCTGAAAGGTGTGAACGGGCAAATAACTTAATGTCTTCAACTGAACATTCGTTCCGGATAACAACCATTGCGCACACAGATTCTCCCCATTCTTCATCTGGAATACCAATGACAGCAACCTCATGCACCAAAGGGTGTTCATCAAGAACGTTTTCAACTTCAGCTGGATACACATTCACACCCCCAGAGATGATCATGTCTTTCTTACGGTCGCAAATAAAGTAGTACCCCTCCTCATCAATGTACGCAATGTCACCAACTGTTTGATACCCGTCACGATGATCTTCAAGGTACTTGTCGTGGGATTTGTAATAGGTTTCAAAAAGCGCGTTTGATCGCGCATAAAGCTCACCGGCTGCACCCGGTTCAGAGATGACTTGCCCGCTTTCATCAACGAGTTGTATCTCCACCCCCGGAGCAGGAACACCACATGACCCCGGTTTGCGCAACTGATCTTCTGGAGCGAGAACGGTACAAACAGACAGTTCCGTTGATCCGTAAACCTCCCAAAGCGAATCTTCACGAAAGTCACGCAAATACGCCCTTTTTAGTTTCATGGTCCACGGCGCAGCATTAGCGATCAACGAACTTAACGATGAAACATCATATTTAGCTTTGACCTCATCGGGAAGAGACGTAACCCTACGGATCGGCGTCGGCGCTGAAAACGTTGCTGAAACGCGATGCGTAGAAACGAGCCGCAACCAATCTTCAGGATCAAAAGCGTACTGGGTGACCACCGTCGCCCCGACGAGCTGCGACCGAAGAGCAAAACCGGACGGACCCGAATGATAAAGAGGTCCCGTAGTCAAAAAAACGAGGCTTTCCATCTCATCCCAACCCAACAATTCAAGAAGAGGGCCGTACTGGTTAGCTTCCCCACCAACCTTACGTACAGCCCCTTTAGGCTTACCGGTCGTCCCCGACGTAAAGATCATGTTTTGCGTTCCGATAAAGTTGCCCTCGCTAACTGGAGTACTTGACGACCCCAGAATTTCCTCCACCGGTTTGCTAACACCACCCGTCTCGATCTTTCCATAGCTGACAACGTGTTTCAGGTTGGGAAGACGCCCAAGGACTTGTTCAACGACAGGAACGTATCGGGCTTCGATGACAAGGATTTCCACGTCAGCAATGCTTAGAAGATACAACGCTTCTTCACTCGTTGACCGGTACGGGATCGGGATCGACACGCCACCAGATTTACGAATAGCATGAATCGTGGTCAGGGCTTCAACACTGTTATTTCCCCACCACGCAATATGTGAACCCTCAGAAGCCCCTAAAGAAAGAAACCCGTTCGCTAAAGCATTCACACGTGCGTTAAAGGCAACGTAATCAAATTCACGAATTGGGTGACCTGGTTTGTCGTCAATAACAGCTGTTCGGTCGCCGATTTCATCGGCGTGTTTGGTCAAATGATCTACTTTCACGCCCATACGCTACAGCAATAAATTCACTACCTGAAGTTAGAAACCTAAGGTATTCCTGTAAAGGATTGACGAAGCACCCAGTTCTGCTACTAATCTGCACAACGTGATCCTTTCCGATAGAACCATTAAAGAAAACCTTGCATCAGGAAGAATAATCATAGAACCGCTTGGTGAAAACGCGATTCAACCAAGCTCCGTTGATCTCAGAATCGATTCCCAATTCAGAGTTTTTAAAAACCATTCAATGGGAATCATAGATGTCAAAGAAAACTTGGAAGACCTGACAGAACTCGTAACAATCGAAGATGACGAATCTTTTATCTTGCATCCCGGAGAGTTTGTACTTGGAAGCACGCTTGAAAGAGTTGTTTTGCCAGAAGACCTCGTCGCCCGTTTAGAAGGTAAGAGCAGCCTCGGCCGATTAGGACTCCTCATTCATTCCACCGCAGGGTTCGTTGATGCCGGCTGGGATGGTCAACTCACATTGGAATTATCAAACGTAGCGAATCTACCCATCACCCTGTATGCGGGAATGAAGATAGGTCAAATAAGCTTTCAACAAATGACTACACCTGCAGAAAATCCGTACGGGTCTAGTGCCATAGGGTCTAAATATCAGAATCAGCAAGGACCTCGTCCAAGTCGGTATTGGGAAAACTTTGACAAGTAACAACAACCGGAAGATTCATAAAGCAGTCATTCCTGTGATCGTCATTGGAATTGTAGGAGGCACAGTTTTCGGCCTTTGGGACTTTCTCCATGACCGGGAACAGATACAGGACTTTTTTCAAGACTCCGGAGCTTTTGGTCCCATTATTTACATTCTTGCCTTTATCGCCGCCCAACCTCTCAGCCTCCCAGGCGCAGCATTAATCATTCCAGCAACTTTTGTTTGGACATGGTGGGAAGTCTTCATTTACAGCATGCTCGGCGGTATTATCGCCAGCAGCATTGGGTTTGTCGTCGCAAGGTGGTTCGCTCAGGATTGGATTCGGAAACGCCTACCGCAACGTTTTATTGGATGGGAGAAGCGATTCGTTGATCATGCACTCTTATCAACGATTGCACTACGACTTGTGACAGGGTACGCACCAGCAGCAGATTGGTTTCTTGGCATTTTGAAAATTCGATGGCGCGAATTTCTAATTGGAACCATTATCGGCTTAATCCCGACAGCGTTTCTCTTTTCATACTACGGCGATGACACTGTTCGCTGGGTACAAAATGCACCACTGATCGCACTTACAGTTAGTATCGCCTTTATTCTTCTGGTCTCAGGTTTCAAGCGGTACAAAAAACGAACTGAAGCAGTTTAAGGAATTACTCTTCTTCGTTCATTAGTTGTTGTGACTGGTATTGCCAACTGAACCGGTTGAAGCAACCGGGGATATCAAATTCCTCTTCAATAACAACTATTTCTTCATTACTTAACGCCGCGATCTGTGCGTAGCCAATAATTCCTCGGTCATTCAATCGTTGGATTGTATATGGATCCATACCCCGTATAAGGGAAAGATTATCTGGAGTTGAAGGTATCTCGGCTGTAGCTGTTGATCCGGTATCAGTGGGAGTATCTGAGATCGCTGCTGTAGGTTGCGCGAGTACGGGAGAAGCCCCAACTGATTTATTTGTTACTCTTTGAACAGCGCCAACAGGTACCGGTTCGCCAGCAGGGAGAGGGGCGGAAATCACGTCAGCGGGAACAGGTTCAGGCGTTTCAACAAACGGGGCTTTAATTATTTCTTGCCGAGCTTGTTCGTTTCGTTCTTCCCCTTCTTCCAAAGCTTCTACAAGATGGATAGCAAGGTCAGCGACCTTCACTTCATCTTCTTCTTTACCTGCAGCTTTCACACCATCATCCATCATGATGTAACAGAACGGACATGCCGTAGCAATCCTGCTAGCACCAGTCTCAACGAGTTCAAGAGCACGAACGTCATTGACCTTTGGCCCTATATCTTCTTCCATCCACATACGGGCCCCACCGGCACCACAGCACATACCTTTCGTCCCGTTCCTTGGAGCTTCCACAATGTCAACACCAGCAAGGCTCCCAATAACGTTTCTTGGCGACATGTATACATCATTGTGTCTACCTAAATAACAACTGTCATGGTAAACAATTCTTTCTTTCAGAGTGGCCTGTGACATGTCCAATTGACCACTATCTATGAGTTGTTCAAGCAATTGCGTATGGTGGATCACTTCATAATGACCGCCTAGTTGTGGATATTCGTTTTTTAACGTATTAAAACAATGAGGGCATTGGGTAATTATTTTTTTAACACCCATACCATTTAGAGTTTCAATATTTTGCATTGCCAGCATTTGAAAAATGTATTCGTTTCCTGAACGCCGGGCAGGATCACCAGTACAGTTCTCGTCAGGTCCGAGAATACTGACATCAATTCCTGCTCGTTGAAGAAGTTTCGCCATCGCCTGGCTAACTTTTTTGTTCTTATCATCAAAACTTCCAGCGCAACCAACCCAGTAAAGCCATTCTGACTCAAACGGATCTCCGCCAGCGAGAACAGAAATTCCTTCAATGTCACCAACCCAATCAGCTCGCTCCGTCTGTGAGATAGACCATGGATTACCCGAATTCTCCATTGCGCGATACGCGTTGCCCAACTCCGCTGGGAAATCAGATTCCATCAACGACTTATAACGCCGCATGTCCAAGATCTTGTCAAGGATTTCAATGTTCACAGGACAATTCTCATCACACGCTTTACAACTGGTACATGACCACAATTCATCATTTGTAACCCTGTCAAACATCCAATTGGCAGGAACGGTAATTTCTGAATCGACTCCTATGGGTGGAGTTGTCGCAGGGTCACCAGTCGCAGCCATAACTTCCCCTGTCTTTAGAACAATTTCCCTAGGGTCTAAAGGCTTTCCAGTAGCGTGCGCCGGACAAACCGAAGTGCAACGCCCACACATAGTGCAAGCATCGGTGTCAAGAAGTTGTTTCCAAGTGAAATCTTCAATAACTGAAGCCCCAAATGTTTCAAGTTCTGTTTCCATCAGGTTAGGAAGGGGCTTCATCGCCCCTTTAGGGCGATCACTGTCACTGAGATACATATTTAATGGAGATGTGAAAATGTGTCGAAGCATCGTTATTGGAAGAAATATAAGGAAGCCAATAAAGAAGACAACATGCGTGTACCACCAGACCTGATGCCATCCACTAAGGTTCCCGAAACCATCAAAGAGGTTCGCTAGCGGGTAACCAATAATGGACCATTTCTCAAAATCAGGTTCATCAGCCAACGCGATTCTGAACCCTTCAGCAAAGAATCCTGTTACCCCAAGTCCAAAGAGAAGCCCCAGACCTATAGCGTGGTCTCCCTTTGATTTAATCCGTATTCGATATGGGCGGAAACGACGAGGCCCGTATCTGCGAAGTAAAGCCCATCCGACACCTATCAGAAAAAGAACCCCTGCTACGTCACCTACGAGCGAGTACCCCTTGTAAACACCTCCATGCAGGAATTTCAAATCTTCAGGCAATTGATGATCGACTTCCAAAGTTGTTGTAACTCCGAGAAGAATGATGAAAGGGAAATACATGAGCGAATGCATTAAACCAGCAGCAGGGTCACGCATGAGAGTTTTCATGTAGAGACCGCCACGCAAATTCTTTGCCCGACGGTGCACATTTCTTTTCGTCGTTGACCGGTTATCAGGCTGTCCTCTAGTCCAGTTCTTTACACGTAGGGAGAAATTCCATGCCCCATAGATGATGAGCGCTGGAACAATAGAATAGAAAGCAACCTTCGCCGCTGTTGGAACATTGCCAAACACTTCACGGTGGATAGGGCTATCGCCTTTTTGGTCAAAGACTGTAGCTGCGACACCTGAAAGAGCTGTGAAAACAGCTACAGCGATACCCAAAACAAGAACCCAGTCTTGTGGTCGTAACCGGTTGGATTTTTTCTGTGCTTCCATATCCATCTTCAAAGATAGACCCTCGAACGACCTTAAACAGATTTCTAAGGGGTTAAATCTGATGATAAATGACAGATATCACATAAAAATAAGCAATTTAGGTATTAGTTAACACTTCTGAAACAGCGCCGAAATATTCACTCGTTAGTTTTGTGACGTAAAGAACCACATAAATGGAGGAATTGTGAACCGCAAATATATTATTGGGGTAGGAATCGCTGGGGTAAGTCTCATCATTGCTGCCAGTCCAGCATTAGCTGAAGACGCCGCTGACCCTTCGGTTTATCTTCAAGCAGTTATAGATAACCTTTGGGTATTCATTGCCGGAATTCTTGTTTTCTTTATGCAAGCGGGGTTCGCTCTTGTTGAGGCAGGACTCACTCGAAGCAAAAACGTTGCTAACATAATGGCGAAAAACATAGCGGACATGTGCATCGGTGTTTTAGCTTTCTACGCTGTCGGGTACGCATTTGCCTATGGTTCAGGCGGCGGATGGTTTATCGGTGGCAATTCTTGGTTTCTGTCAGGCTCATCTCTTTTTGAAATAACAGAAGGTTTATCTGGCGCCACAGACTTTTTCTTCCAAGTGGTATTTGCTGCTACAGCTGTCACCATCGCGTCAGGAGCTATGGCTGGCAGAACCAAATTCTCCGCCTACCTTCTTTTCTCAGCGTTAATGACCGCATTTATCTACCCAGTTGTTGTCCATTGGACATGGGGAGGCGGACTCATAGCAGAATACATCAATTGGGGAGATGCAATTAGCTACTCAGATTTCGCAGGATCCGGCATTGTTCACCTAACCGGAGGAGTAGCCGCCCTTATGGGAGCCATAGCTTTAGGACCCAGAATCGGAAAATACGATAGTGAAGGGAAACCAAGAGCAATACCGGGACATAACATCGTCTTCACTGTTATTGGCGTATTCATTCTGTGGCTGGGATGGTTCGGGTTCAATCCAGGGTCCGAACTAGCAGCGGATGGTTATGTCATGTCTGTTGCCGTTAACACACTCATTGCAGCAGCAGCTGGTGGAGCTGTCTCTGCAATTGTCGTTGTCGCAAAAACAGGCAAACCAGATGTCGGAATGATCGGAAACGGCATTCTAGGAGGTTTGGTAGGCATCACCGCAGGCTGTGGAGCATTTAATACATTTGGTTCTTTCATCACCGGATCTGTTGCTGGAGCAATCGTCGTCTATTCCGTTCTTTACATTGAAAAGAAGGGTGTTGATGATCCTGTCGGAGCTGTCTCAGTGCATGGAACATGCGGCATCTGGGGGGTACTCGCCATCGGCCTTTTCTCCCGATACGACGACGCTTTCCTCGGCCGTGACGATGCCGGATTATTCTACGGAGGTGGACTAGACCAACTAAGTGTCCAAGCAGTCATGGTTTTAATAATCGTTGCATGGACAGCGCTCACTGCCGGAATTACCTTCAAAATCATCAAGAAAACAACAGGGCTTCGAGTGTCCGTAGAAGAAGAAATCACCGGTCTCGATGTCAGCGAACACGGAAGCGCCGGATATCACATCGAGTCCGTCAACTGAGACCTTCTCTTTGTTCGAGAACCTGAATTTCCTCTCTCCAAGAACAAAGAGTTGCATGGCGGAAGCTACCTATTAACGGCAGGTAGCTTCCGCTTTTGTCTAAAAAATTGAAATACTCAACAAACCGCTTTTTTTATTTTTTATGGAATAAAAAGCATCCGCTAACCGTTGAATATGTATAGAACATAAAAACCTTGCGCTTAGCGCTGAAAAGGAGTGAAAATGGCGAAGGCCGTCGGAATAGATTTAGGTACCACAAATTCAGTTGTAGCTGTCCTTGAAGGTGGAGAACCCACCGTTATAGCGAACGCAGAAGGAAGCCGCACAACACCATCAGTTGTTGCATTTGCAAAAGATGGAGAAGTCCTCGTTGGAGAAGTCGCTAAACGACAAGCCATAACCAACCCGGAAAGAACAATTCGTTCCGTTAAAAGAGATATGGGCACCAACTGGACGATAGATATCGATGGAAAGGGATACAACGCTCAAGAAGTTTCCGCACGTACCCTTATGAAACTAAAACGCGATGCGGAAGCGTACCTTGGCGATACTGTCACCGAGGCCGTTATTACCGTCCCAGCATATTTCGATGATGCCCAACGAACAGCCACGCAAGAAGCCGGAAAAGTAGCGGGATTAGAAGTCCTTCGGATAATTAACGAACCAACAGCTGCAGCTCTTGCCTACGGCTTAGAAAAAGGCGAAGAAGACCAAACAATCCTTGTTTTCGACCTAGGAGGGGGAACCTTCGACGTTTCCGTCCTCGAAATCGGAGATGGCGTCTTTGAAGTTAAATCCACTAGTGGCGATACCAGTCTTGGCGGTGACGACTGGGATGAACGCATTATAAACTGGCTCGTCGAATCGTTCTCTAACGACCATGGTGTCGACCTTTCCAAAGACAACATGGCCATGCAACGTCTCAAAGAAGCAGCTGAAAAAGCAAAAGTTGAACTTTCAGCAGGGCAAAGCACCCAAATTAACCTTCCTTTCGTTACAGCTACTGACGCGGGACCGTTACACATGGACTACTCGTTATCGCGATCTAAATTCCAAGAATTAACCGCTGACCTTCTTGAACGCTGCAGAAAACCTTTTGAACAAGCGATCAAAGACGCAAGCCTTTCAACGAATGACATTGAACACGTAATCCTGGTCGGTGGTTCAACAAGAATGCCAGCTGTGACCGAACTAGTACAGACAATGACTGGGAAGGAACCAAACAAAAGCGTGAACCCTGATGAAGTCGTTGCAGTCGGAGCGGCAGTACAAGCAGGTGTTCTAAAAGGAGAAGTCAAAGATATTCTCTTACTGGATGTAACTCCTTTGTCCCTTGGTATAGAAACCAAAGGTGGGGTCATGACCAAAATGATTGAAAGAAACACGACCATTCCAACCCGAAGAACAGAGGTATACACAACCGCTGAAGATAACCAGCCATCAGTAGAAATCCATGTTCTGCAAGGTGAACGGGAAATGTCTCAATTCAATAAAACCCTAGGTAAATTCCAATTAGTGGATATTCCACCTGCTCCCCGTGGCGTTCCTCAAATCGAAGTCACCTTTGACATTGACGCTAATGGAATAGTTCACGTTTCAGCTAAAGACAGAGCAACAGGTAAGGAACAATCCATAACGATCACCGGGCAGTCATCGCTAGAGAAAGACAAAATTGATCAAATGATCGCGGATGCTGAAGCACACGCTAATGAGGACCGTGAGAGAAAAGAACAGGCAGAAACTCGAAACTCAGCTGACTCACTCGTTTACCAAACAGAAAAAATGGTTCGAGAAAACGGAGACAAACTAGGCGATGAAGAAAAAACTGATATTGAAGAAAAACTAACGAGTCTTAAGGCCGCTCTCGCAAATGAGGAAATAGATTTAGAGGCAATTAAATCCACAATGGAAGAACTCAATGCAGCTAGCCAAGGATTCGCTCAACGACTATACGAAGCGGCAGCGCAAGAAGAAGAAACCCCAGAAGAAGGTGACTCTGAGGACATCATCGATGCTGAAATCATAGATGAGGAAGAATAAACATGTCCGACGAAGTATTCGCCGATGAAGATGGCGATAGTGAACTTCTCGAAGTTGACTCAGAAATAGAAACTGGTGAAGAAACCATCAGTGACCTGGCCAAACTACTAGAAGAGAACACCGGGTATCTCGCTGACCTACAACGCGTGCAAGCCGAATTTGACAACTTCCGCCGCCAAACAGCGAAACGGCAAACAGACCTTGTTGAACAAGCCGCTAGCAGCCTCGTAGAAAAACTACTTCCAGTTTTAGATGCATGTGATGCCGCCATACAACAAGGAGCCAACGATATTAATCCAATCAGAAACTCTCTTTTAGAAACACTCCAATCGCAAGGACTTGAAATTATCGCCGAAGCTTCAGTGAATTTTGACCCCGAACACCATGAAGCCGTCATGCACGAAACCACCGAAGATAGTGACGTCGCCATCGTTGCTGAAGTAATGCGATCCGGTTACCTGTGGAAAGGAAGAACCATCCGGCCCGCCATGGTCCGTACTACAGGACCCGCCTAACCGCTTAAAACAAACAGCTCAACGAAAAAGAAAGGGGGAGATTGTGGATGTCAAAAGAGAATGGTTTGAAATAGATTATTACTCAATCCTAGGAGTCTCCCCCGATGCGAAAGAAAAAGATATTCAAAAAGCGTACCGGAAACTAGCTAGGGACCTTCATCCAGACCAAAACCCCGGAGATACGAAAGCAGAGGAACGCTTTAAAGATGTGTCCGCCGCATATGATGTCATCGGCGACCCCGAAACTCGATCCAAATACGATGAAGCCCGACAAATGGGACCTGGAGGAATGGGAGGTTTCTCAACCAACTTTAATGGTCAGACAGGCGACATATCTGACCTCATTAACAGCATGTTTTCCGGCGAGGCCTCCTTTGGGCAAGCAACACACTCAAGGCCACAGAAAGGAGAAAATCACCAAGCACAACTTCGCCTTTCATTCGATGAATCTATCAATGGGATAGAAACTTCAGTCACCTCCGGAACGCAATCAGGCAAAACTCAATCAGTCAAAATGCGTATACCAGCCGGCGTTGAAGATGGTCAGAGAATCCGACTAAAAGGCAAAGGCAGCCCAGGATCTCATGGAGGTCCTTCTGGTGACCTTATAGTCATCATCCGAGTAACTCCTCACGAACGCTTTGGAAGAGATGAAATGAATTTCACCCTCCAACTCCCAGTTTCATTTATAGAAGCAGCTTTAGGGGCTGATATCCAGATCCCTACATACCCGAGCGGATCCGTAACACTACGATTGCCCGCTGGGACACAGACAGGAAGCACTTTCAGAGTGAAAGGCGAAGGGATAAAAGACGAAAAAACATCAGGAGATCTTCTAGTCACTGTAGAAATAACCGTTCCGCAACAATTAGATAAACAGCAAAAAAAAGCCTTACAAGAATTAAAGGATCTTTTCCCAGCAAACCCTAACGACCAAACTTAGGTCCGTGTCCGCTCCCAAAGTGGTTCCACAACAAGGAGAGAGCTAATACCAGTTTCTTAACGAATTAAGGTTTATTCCCTTGTTTTTCTTTCCTTCAGAATTTGCGCACAGATCTCAGGGTCTTGATATCATGCAGCGAACAAGAGACACCGCAAATTCCTACTTAAGAGACGACGATGTTATTAGAAGTAAAAGACCTCACAATGCGTTTCGGCGGCGTTACCGCTCTTAACGAGCTGAGTTTCAATATTGAACCTGATGAGATCTGCGGACTTATAGGACCTAATGGTGCTGGTAAAACAACCCTCTTTAATGTCATAAGCCGGATTTATGACCCCACGTCGGGAACCGTTCACTTCAAAGAAGACAACCTTCTCAAAAGTTCCGCATATCAAATAGCGGAAAAGGGAATCTCACGCACTTTTCAAAATCTCGCCCTTTGGCCAAGAATGACAGTCCTTGAAAATGTCATGTGCGGAGCCCATGTCAAAGGATCCCAAAATTTTCTATCAGCCATGTTCCGTATCGGTTTACGCAATGAAGAACGAGACCTCCAAAATTTAGCAAACACTATTTTAGAAAGCCTCAACCTCCTGGAATTCGCTAACCAACCATGCGAAGGGCTTCCTTTTGGCACAATGAAAAGGATCGAATTAGCTCGCGCCTTAGTAAGCAAACCAAAACTCCTCCTACTCGACGAACCAGCCACAGGGTTAAACCATTCCGAAGTCAACGACCTTTCAAACCTCATCACAAGTATCCGGAATGAATTTGATTTAACAATCCTCCTTGTCGAACACCATATGGGAATGGTTATGGGAATTTCAGACAAAGTAGTTGTTCTAGATTTCGGATCCAAAATAGCTGAAGGTACACCAGAACAAATACAACAGAATTCTCTTGTAATATCAGCGTATTTAGGGGAATCGCAATGACAGATGCTCTTCTTAAAGTCCAGGAACTCACAGCCACATACGGGCAAATCGAAGTTCTCCACGGCATTAATTTCGAAGTTCGACCTCAAGAAATCGTTGTAATCTTAGGAGCTAACGGTGCTGGCAAAACCACAGCGTTGCGAGCCCTGTCAGGGATGGTTCAAACAACTGGAAGCGCTAATTTCAACGGATCTGAGATAACGAATCTTGAACCTGATGCCATTGTCCGGAAAGGCGTTGCCCATGTCCCTCAAGGAAGAGGAACATTTCCAGAGTTATCCGTAGAAGAGAACCTCAAAGTAGGGGCTTTCATACGTTCGGATAACGAAATCAAAACGGATATGGAATCCTGCTACGAGACTTACCCCGTGCTCTATGAACGAAGGATGCAATCAGCTGGTTCACTATCAGGAGGGGAACAGCAAATGCTCGCTGTCTCTCGAGCTCTCATGTCTAAACCAATATTGCTCCTCCTTGACGAACCATCACTGGGGTTAGCTCCACAAATCGTAGAAGGACTCTTTGAACGATTTGTAACAATGAATCAGGAGTTGGGAACGACGATGCTCATCGTTGAACAGAACGCCCAAATAGCTCTAGCGATGGCAGATAGAGGTTATGTACTTGAATCAGGAGAAATCGCAGTTGAGGGCGAGGCAAGCCTCCTAGTTAACGATGACGCCATACGACGAGCGTACCTGGGGGGCTGACATGGACTTGTTTCTGCAAAGACTTTTTGATGCGCTCACCAACGGATCAACATATGCATTGATAGCTGTAGCGATGGTCCTCATCTTCAAAGCAACAACCCTCATCAATTTTGCTCAAGGCGAGCAGGCGATGCTCGGAGCATTTATTGTGTTGCAGCTATGGAAATGGGGAATCCCCATGTGGGGTGCTGTCGTCATTGGAATGGTTTTTTCAGGAATCCTAGCAGCTTGCTTAGAGCGAACTTTCATCAGAAAATTTGATCCAGCGGACCATCTTCCACTTGTGATCATCACACTTGGTTTGTTTCTTGTCATTAATGCTGTCGCAGCGATTATCTGGCGTTTCGACCCTCTTTCTTTTCCCCAACTGTTCCCATCGGGAAGGGCAGTAACGATTGGTAATGCCAGATTGAGCTGGTATTCAATTTTCGCTTTTGGAAGTTGCTTACTGGTGCTATTTGTTCTCCAAACCCTTCTCACCAAGACAAAGATCGGACTGGCCTTCAGAGCGGTTTCTTCAAACCTGGAATCAAGCAGGCTATGTGGCATAAAAATAGGTCAAACGCTGCAATTTGGTTGGGCATTGGCTGCTGCTGCGGGAACTCTTGGAGCTTCCATCTACGCCGCGAATCCCGTCTTACAAATAGAACCCACAATAATGCTTCGCGCGTTGATCTTTTCTATAACGGCAGCAGCATTAGGTGGTTTAGATAGTTTATGGGGTGCCCTTATCGGCGGGTTGACCATCGGTTTCGTCCAAAGCGTCGTCGTGCAATACATTCCGTTCATCCCCAACGAAATGACACTCGCCGCAGCCGTTGTTGTCCTCCTCATTGTCCTTACCTTCCGTCCATCCGGATTCCTTGGAACGAAAACAGTGGAAAGGGTCTAAAGGCATAATTATGGCGCCGAAAATCACCCTTATAAGAGGCACTCCCCAATATCGCAACTACAGGACGCTCATGTGGGTCTCACTGGTGCTCTTTTTCCTATTAGTAGCGTTCGCCTATGTTGACGTTGGTTCAATCGCAATAGGTTCGAATAAATATAACTTGTCTCTCATACGCCTCAATAAGGCGATTGCCTACTCAGTGGCTATTCTCGGCCTTCAAGTCGTCGTTGGTTATACGGGACAAATCGCTCTTGGACAGAGTTTCTTCTTTGGAACGGGAGCATATATTTCAGCGTGGCTAGTCGCAGACTATTCCTGGCCGTTTCTACTGACCCTTGTCATTGTCATACCTAGTTGCTTCCTAATCGGCATGATCCTTGGTTTACCAGCGTTACGCATACGCGGTCTTTACCTAGCGTTACTTACTTTGGGGCTCGCAGCCCTGTTCCCAACAATTGTCAAGTTAGACAGCCTGTATAAATACACGGGTGGAGCAGGTGGGAAACTGACGACCAACAAAATAACTGGAAGTCAATACAAATTCGCGCCACCTTCATGGTTGCCATTAGATGAAATAGCGCAAGCACTCCAAAAGATTCCCCTACTAGGCGGATATTTCGGTGATGGGCCCTTATCCAATAGGGAAGAGTCGCGAATGTGGAAATTCATACTCTTTTCCCTAGTAGCATCGCTTTGCTTCTGGCTCATCTCAAACCTCATAAAGAGCAAACCCGGAAGAGCGATGCGCGCAGTTCGAGACAATGAAACAAGTGCCGCTGTATCAGGGGTTAATCTAGCGATGACAAAAACAATTTCATTCGGCATAGCATCCGCTTTAGGAGGAATAGGCGGAATGATCTACGTCGCTGAAGTCGGAATAGCTTCACCTGATGATTTCAGTTCCCTAGTTGCCATTTACTTAATCGTCGGCCTTGTTGTAGGAGGAGTAGGAACGCTTTCCGGAGCTGTGATCGGCGGACTTGTTTACGCCCTCATCCCAGATTGGGCCTCTTCAACGCAATCAATTTCATTTGTCCCACAACGATGGTTACAAGGCCCCACAGGTTCATTAATTCTAGGCCTTCTCCTCATTGTTTTAACTTTGTTTATGCCCGGAGGTATTTCCACAGCAGCAAAGAAAGTAAAGAACCGTTTCGTAACAATTCAAAGCAGAGCAAATGAGGAATAGTTTATAAAAAGAGTTGCAGGAGTTCTTCCTAGTTAGTAAGTTTCGGTTATCAACGTTGGGAGAAACCATGAAGAAGTTAGTGATCAAATTCCTTTGCGTGACAAGTGTTCTTTGCCTTGTCGCTGTAGGTTGCGGAGGCGATGATGACGACGCCGCTGGTAATCAAACCGGGGGTCAAGTCAGTATTGCTGAAGGCACCATTCTTGATCTCGACGCCTGTCCTGATGATTGGGATGCATCTGAAGGCGTGACAGACAGTGAAATCAGATTAGGAACCTCACTGCCGCAATCAGGGCAACTAGCCGCATTCGGGACAATCGCTTCAGGAATGGGATTCTATTTCGACTATGTGAACGCAACAGACCCCATTGATGGGAAAGACCTTGTGCTCGTCGCAAAAGACGATGCCTATGAAGCGGGAAGAACCGTGGCAAACGTTCAAGAAATGCTCGAAACCGAAAATCTCCTCGGCTTTGTCGGGGTTATTGGAACCCCCAATAACTACGCAATCAGACCGATCACAGATGAGGCATGCGTTCCACAACTGCTTAACCTATCTGGTTTCCCATTCTGGGGTGATCCAGCAAACTTCCCATGGACCGTTGGAAATATCCTCAATTACGTGACAGAGACCAACATCTGGTGTGAAGCAATCGTTGAAGAATTCGGTGAAGGAGCAACTGTCGCCGGGCTATTCATGAACAACGACTTTGGTAAGACGTATCAACAGACCTTACAGGGATGTTCAGGTATTGAAGTTGTTGCTGAAGCCCTTCACGACCCAGCAGCACCCGATGTCACCGCAGAGATGACAACTCTCGCTTCTTCAGGAGCGCAAGTATTTGTAGCAGGAACAACAGCGGCATTCTGCCCGCAAAGCGTCGGCGTAATGGCAGCAACATCATGGCGGCCACGTTTCTACATGTCCTACACGTGTAACAACCTTCCAGCATTCTTCACACCTGTCCAAGATGCCGCAGCATTACTGCAATCGGAAGGATCCGGTGTGAGAATCGCTAACTCCAGCAAAGTCTGTGGAGATCCCCGCTTCGATGACGACCCCGCCATCAAACTAACCCAACAAGTCTTAGCTGACTACGGTGACGTTACATGCGCTGACGGGTCATACTCTGGCGGTGTTTTCTTTGCTCAGGTAGTAGTTGATATCCTCAGGGCAGCCAATGAACTACCCGGAGGCATCAACCGCATAAACATCATGAAAGCCACCTGGAATCTTGATACGACCAACGGAAATAACTTCGTTGAAACAATACAGTTAGATGGAACAAACGATGCTTATGTCACCGAAGGTGCACAATTACAAGAAGTACAGGTAATAGACGGGAGACTTACTTTCACACCCGTAAGTGGCATATTCAATTACGAAGGGCAAGGAGGGTCATACGGGGGTTAATCCCCTATGACCAATTCCTAAATTATTTAGGAATTCTTCGTTAAAAGTTAGACATATTCGCTAACAAATGACGTACAGTGGTTTGGTAAGCGGAGTCAACAAAAGGAGACCGCCTGTGCCATCGACCGTTGTCGTAGGTACCCAGTGGGGCGATGAAGGTAAGGGTAAATTCACCGACCTTTTCGCCAAGGAAATGCAGATGGTTGTCCGCTACCAGGGCGGTCACAATGCAGGCCACACTCTTGTCGTCAATGGCGAAACAACCGCCCTTCAACTTATCCCAAGCGGTGTTCTCTACGATCACATAACACCCGTCATTGGAAACGGGGTTGTCGTCGACTTAGGTGTCCTGATCAAAGAGATTGACATGCTAGAAGCCAAGGGAGTGAGTTGCGAACGCCTCAAATTAAGCGGCAACGCCCACCTGATATTCCCATACCATCAAGAACTAGACATCGTCTTTGAACGCCACCTCGGAGCGAACAAACTCGGAACTACCAAAAGAGGTATCGGACCAGCTTATGCAGATAAAGCATTTAGAGTTGGAATTAGAGTACAGGACCTCCTCGACCCGAAGATCTTCCGTGAAAAACTCAGTGTCTCCCTCCACGAAAAAGGTCCACTATTAGCAAAGGTCTACAACCGTCTAGCCCCCGAACTAGATACCCTCGCCAAAGTTTTCCTAGATAAATACCTTCCAAGAATCAAACCACACATTTCAGACACCACCGATCTTATTCACAATGCTTTAGAAGCTGACCAGAATGTGCTTTTTGAAGGAGCGCAAGCCACGTTTCTGGACCTTGACCATGGAACCTACCCATTTGTAACATCATCCAACCCGACAGCGGGAGGTGCTTGCGCCGGAGCCGGAGTCGGACCACGCCATTTAGAAAGAATCGTTGGAATAGCGAAGGCATACACGACACGAGTGGGAGCAGGTCCTTTCCCAGCGGAACTCTTTGACGAAGTAGCGGACCATTTCGTTGACGTAGGACACGAATATGGAACTAATACCGGCCGCCGCCGCCGAACAGGATGGTTCGATTCCGTCATGCTTCGACACGCAGCCCGGCTGAACTCTCTGACAGAGATAGCGTTAACCAAACTTGACGTAATGGATGCATTAGAAACAGTCAAAATATGCGTTGCCTATGACATAGATGGACAACGAGTAGAGAAAATGCCCTATCATCAAACAGATTTCCATAAGGCAGTTCCTATCTATGAGGAAATGCCAGGATGGCAAACAGATATTTCTGACATCACAAACCCAAATGACCTTCCACAAGCCGCTCAAGATTATGTCAAAGCAATTGAGAAATCCTGCGGCGTGCCAGTCTCACTAATTGGAGTTGGACCCGGAAGAAAACAATACGTGAACTGGCAGTCGTGAACGGTAAATCACTGCCGCTGAACAACGAACTTTTCTACAAGTTAATACCCGAGGAAAGATGAAATGAAAAGCGTTGTTGTAGGTTCAGGTGGACGGGAACACGCATTAGCCCATGTTCTGAAACGAGACAGTGAAGTAACCGTAACCCCAGGGAACCCTGGCATTGCGAATTCAAAGAACATCTCACCACTTGAAATAGACGCAGACCTTTTTATCATCGGACCCGAAGCTCCTTTAGTAGCTGGTTTAGCTGACCAACTCCGAGAACAAGGAAAGCTAGTGTTTGGTCCAGGAGTTGACGGGGCGCAACTTGAAGGGTCCAAAGCATGGATGAAAGATCTACTGGTAGAAGCCAATGTCCCTACTGCGAAACATGGGACTTTCACCGAACAAAGCGCCGCGATTGAATTTCTCAGAGAAATGCCGCTTCCATATGTTATTAAGACCGATGGGCTCGCCGCAGGGAAAGGAGTCCTCGTCACTGAATCTCTAAACGACGCTGAATCCGCCATTGAAAATTATCTTTCAGGAAAAGCATTTGGTGAAGCTGGAAAGACAATAGTGATTGAAGAGGGAATGAAGGGGAATGAAATTTCGATTCTCGCCATCTGTGATGGAAAAAAAGCAGTCGCTCTTAGCCCCGCCCAAGATTACAAAAGATTGCTTGAAGACGACAAAGGTCCTAACACGGGAGGTATGGGAGCTTATTCCCCTGTCCCTGACGTTACAGAACACTTTATTGAAAAGATCATGCAGGAATCTGTTCAACCGACATTAGAAGCGCTCATCAAAAGAGGAATTGATTATAGAGGTGTTCTCTACGCCGGAATTATGAACACAAAAAAAGGCCCCAAAATCCTTGAATACAATGTTCGCTTTGGAGACCCAGAGGCCCAGGTAGTTCTTCCCCGAATCAAAACAAGCTTATTTGAACTACTTTTCCAAGCAGCTTCGGGAAATCTGGAAAGCAAACCAGAGTTCATTGATGACGCAATGGTTACCGTTATATGCGCATCGGAAGGCTACCCTCTCGCACCACGATCTGGAAATGTGATCAAGGGAATTGAAGAAGCCAGAAAGATGCCTGGTATTGAAGAAGTTTTCTGCGCCGGAGTAACTCAAAACAACAACAATGAACTCATAACTTCAGGAGGAAGAGTCCTCGCTGTTACTGGCAAAGGGCTAACTCATTTATCTGCAAGAGAAAACGCGTACGCTGGAGCCCATAAAATAAGTTGGGAAGGTCTTCATAAACGAAGAGATATCGCCGGAGCGGTTCAATGAAATCTCTATTATGGGAAATAAGCGGTTTCAAGAAACAATTCGGTTAACAGAAAGGAGCATCACATGAAAGTTGGGATTTTAATGGGATCTAAATCCGATGAGTCCAAAATGCTCAAAGCGAAAGAAACTCTTGAAGAATTTGGAATTGATCATGAATGGCGTGTGCTTTCAGCACATCGAAACCCAGATCAGGTAGTTGAACTCGTGACAAACGCCCGAGAAAATGGGTTCGTGGCGTTTATTTGCGGGGCTGGAATGGCAGCGCATCTAGCAGGAGTTGTGGCAGCCCATACAACGCTACCTGTCGTGGGTGTCCCATTATCAGGAGGTGCTTTAAATGGTCAGGATGCCCTGTACGCGACTGTTCAAATGCCCAAAGGAGTCCCAGTCGCAACCGTTGCCATTGATGGGTCACAGAACGCGGCACTGCTTGTTCTACAAATGTTAGGAATCACGAACAAAGACATCGCAGAAAAGCTTAAAGCATACAAAAACGAAATGGCGAACAAATGAGTATTTCAAATGTTCTAGCTGACCGGTACGCGAGCGATGAGATGGTCAGCATCTGGTCAGCAGAAAATAAAGTATTACTAGAACGCGAACTTTGGATAGCGGTTCTACAAGCACAACGAGACCTCGGAACGGATATCTCCGAAGAAGTCATCGCCGCGTACCAAAGGACCAAAAACGACATTGATCTAGAATCAATACGACAACGAGAAAAAATTCTTAAACATGATGTCAAAGCCCGCATAGAAGAATTCTGCACCCTAGCGGGTTACGAACATATCCACAAAGGTATGACTTCAAGAGATTTAACAGAAAACATTGACCAACTACGGATTCGACAAAGCATAGAAGTTATACAAGTACAAGCGGTCGCAGCGCTTTCGCAATTAGCGGCTTTGGCTGAGCAATACAGCGAAACGCCCATAACAGGCCGAACACATAATGTCGCTGCTCAAGTCACTACAGTCGGGAAACGTTTCGCCAACGCCGCTGAAGAAATACTACTTGCCTTCGCAAGGCTTGAAGACACCTTCCAAACTTATCCATTACGAGGCATCAAAGGCCCTGTTGGAACCCAACAAGACCTCCTTGAACTCCTAGGAGACCCTGATCAAGTATCACAATTCGAACACGCTATTGCCAAATATCTCGGCTTTAACGCAACACTTGAAAGCGTCGGACAGGTCTACCCACGCTCTTTAGATTTCAGTATCGTCAGTGCACTTGTTCAACTCTCAAGCGGTCCGGCTAACCTTGCGAAAACATTACGTTTAATGGCTGGACATGACCTAGCCACAGAAGGATTCCAAGAAGGTCAAGTAGGTTCTTCAGCGATGCCTCACAAAATGAACATGAGGTCCTGCGAACGTATCGGCGGACTATCACATGTTCTAAAAGGGTATTTGTCCATGGTCACAGACCTTACGGGGGACCAATGGAATGAAGGGGATGTAAGTTGTTCTGTAGTACGAAGGATTGCACTACCAGACGCTTTTCTCGCCGTAGATGGGTTACTACAGACATTCCTGGCAGTCCTCACCGATTTTGGAACGTATCCACGTGTTATAGAACGCGAACTCAACCATTTCCTTCCATTTCTTAGCACAACGCGGATATTGACCGCAGCGGTTACAAACGGGATGGGAAGAGAAGAAGCCCACGAAATTATAAAAGAACATGCTGTTCAAGCAGCCCTAACGTTACGAAACGAAGAAACAGGCGAAAATATTCTTATCAGCAGGTTAGGTGATGACGAGCGGTTTCCACTATCAGAAGAAGAACTCGCAGAAACAATCAGTGAAATAACAACAGGGTTAGCAAGTCAGCAAATCAAACAAATTTCACAACGTATAGAAGATCTTTTGACCCGCTTTCCGCAAGCTTTAGAATATACGCCCGAACCCATAATCTAACGAGGTTCCAGATGAGTCGACCGCCCGCTTACCAACTAGACCTCCCACACGTGTACTCAGGTAAAGTCCGTGACATCTATGACGCAGGAAACGATCAGTACCTTATGGTAACTAGCGACAGGATTTCCGCTTTTGATGTTGTAATGAATCAACCAGTACCTGATAAAGGACGGGTACTGATGGCAATTTCAGCATTCTGGTTTGAATACTTGGCAGATTCAATGGAATCGCATCTGATCTCAACCGACCTTTCTGACTTCCCGAAACAAGCACAAGTCCCTGAAATAGAGGGGAGATCAATGCTTGTAAGAAAAGTAGAGATGCTTCCTATTGAATGCATTGTTCGCGGCTATATCACTGGTTCAGCGTGGAAAGAATATAAGAAAAACGGGACCATGCATGGAACGGCCCTCCCAGAGGGACTCCAAGAATCTGAAAAATTGCCTGAACCAGTTTTCACTCCCTCCACCAAAGCACAAGACGGGTTACATGATGAGAACATTTCCTTTACCCAAGCAGCAGAAATAGTAGGTAAAGAAATAGCAGAAATGGCTAGAAAAAAAGCATTGGAACTGTACTCGATAGGGTCTCAATATGCTTTAGAACGGGGGATAATCATTGCCGATACGAAATTTGAAATGGGCTTCATAGAAGGAAAACTTGTCGTAGCCGATGAAATCTTAACTCCTGACTCATCACGATTCTGGTCTAGAGATACGTGGCTACCCGGAACAACTCCTCCCTCATTCGACAAACAACCCGTCCGAGATTTTTTAGATGGTCTTGACTGGGATAAATCCCCGCCTCCTCCAGAATTACCCCAACACGTAATCACAGCGAGTTCGCAAAGATATCGAGAAGGCTACGAACTAATAAGTAACAAGAATTTGGATAATTGGCCCGGCTAGATCACATTTGGATACACCTATTTATCAACTTCTCATAGAAGAACTAGACAGATATGACTGAATAGGATTTAAGATAGGTAATGATGAAAAAACAGGATTCAGTGAAGCCGGGGGAAGCACGCCAAGAAGGACCGTCCTTGCGCGACGAATTACTAGCAGATCCCACACCCCCACCAGAAGCACTGTTAACTGAATCCTATGAATTCAGCGGAGATAATGACCTAGGTTATGAAAGTTATATCTCACCAGATTTTGCAGCAGCTGAATATGAACACATGTGGTCCAAAGTCTGGCAATGGGCTTGCCACGTAGACCACATACCCGAAGCAGGAGATTATTTCGTTTATGACGTCGGGGATCTTTCATCTCTTATCGTCCGAACAACTGACGGTTCAATAAATGCCTATTACAACGCGTGCATGCATAGAGGTACACAACTGAAACAACCCGGATCTTGCGGATTCAGCAAAGATTTCCGTTGCCCATTTCATGGATGGACATGGTCCCTTGAGGGACAACTCGTTGACCTCCCCGGAGCGTGGGATTTTCCACACGTCTCTGATGGGTCGCATCACCTTCCAGAAATGAAAGTAGATGTGTGGGAAGGGTTTGTTTTCATCAATTTTGATCAGGAAGCGGAACCTTTACAAGATTATTTAGGGGTGCTTCCTGATCACTGGAAAGAATGGGACCTCGCTGGCCGGTATATAGAAACACATGTCCGCAAACACCTTCCATGCAACTGGAAAGCCGCAGCGGAAGCTTTCATTGAGGCTTACCACGTCAGAGAAACACATTCAACGGGGAATTTAGGAGATGAAGTTACAACACAATACGACGTTTTTGGCGACAACGTTTCACGTTTCATCCATACTCGCGGCTTGAATAGCCCATTGCGTGAAAATCCTCGAACAGAAGACGAACTTCTCTCACACCTAAGCGGAAGAATGTTCGGGAAAGGGGATTTCAACCTTCCTGATGGAGTCCGAGCCCGCGATTACTATGCCCAAATCGTTCAAGAGCAAATGGGCGAAAAGTACGGTCAGGATTTCACGGAACTTAGCGAATCAGTGACGCTCGACTCAATCGAATACTTCCTGTTCCCCAACGCATTCTTCTTCCCAGGGTTATCACTACCTATGGTTTACCGGTTCCGACCTGACCCAGAAAGCATCGACCACAGCTACTTCGACCTACTTTTCATGCGGCCAAGACCACCCGAAGGAACAAGTCCGGAACCACCAGAAGTTATCGAACTCGGAATAGATGACAGTTACTCATCAGTTGACGGGGTCGGCGCTCTTGGAAGAATCTACGATCAGGACACCGCTAATCTTGCCGCCCAAACCCGTGGTTTCAAATCAAGTCATAAACGTGGACAAACATTGGGCAACTATCAAGAAATACGGGTCAGGCACCTACAAGAACGCGTAAGAGAGTATCTTCAAACCTAATTTACGAAACTGACGCGATGATACTCACCTCACACCTTTGATTGTGGCAGCATTGAGAGATGCGCTACCAAGCCTCTGTAGAAGTACGGCTTAGAGAAGGAATAGCTGACCCTCAAGGATCAACGATTGAGAACGCGACCTCTAAACTCGGCTTTGAAGGAATAAGCAATGTTCGGGTAGGGAAGAGTATTCGTTTCACCCTTGAGTCAGCCAATGAGAAGGCAGCTCATAAGACGGTACAAGAACTATGTGACCGTTTTCTCACAAACCCGGTCATTGAAGATGCAACAATAATCATCCAAGGAATCGAGTGAGCCCTACCATCGGTGTCGTAGTCTTTCCAGGCTCAAATTGTGAACAAGATGCCGTAGAAGCGATTCGAGGTCTAGGAGCAGAAGCAGTTCTTCTTTGGCACGAATCCGCAGAAATCGGAGAAGTAGATGGGGTAATAATACCTGGAGGTTTTGCCCATGGTGATTACCTCAGACCCGGAGCAATAGCCCGATTCTCACCAGCTATGGAATCTATTGTTGATTTCGCAGAAAGAGGCGGATCTGTAGTGGGGATCTGTAACGGATTTCAAGTCTTAACCGAAGTAGGGCTTCTTCCCGGAGCTTTACAAAAAAACATCGGATTGAAATTTCTTTGCAAACCCGTCAATTTGCAAGTTGAATCAACAAATTCAATCCTTACCTCTCAAACAAAACCAGGAGATATTCTCAATATTCCCATTAATCATTTTGAAGGAAACTACACGTGTAGCGAAGAAACCTTAAATGAATTAAGAAACAATGACAGGATACTTTTGACATACAAGAATAATCCGAATGGTTCAATGGGAGACATAGCTGGAATTTGTAATGAATCACGAAATGTTGTTGGGTTGATGCCACATCCTGAGCGAGCTTGCCACCATCTTTTAGGAAGTACGGATGGAGAACCGTTACTTCAGAGCTTTATAGAGAGCGCCAATGCTTAACCACGTTCACATTGGTAACCCACAAACAACATTTGGGTTAAATGAACTTGGCGTTGATCACAACTCAGAACCATTTGAGGCTGTATGACAGAAAAAATTCATCGCACTTTAGGGCTAACAGACGAAGAGTTAGAAAAGATCATTGAGATCCTCGGACGGGAACCGAACCACCTTGAACTGGCAATGTATTCAGTCATGTGGAGTGAGCACTGCTCGTATAAATCATCACGGATACACCTGAAAAGACTTCCTGTAGAAGGAGATCATGTACTTGTCGGACCTGGGGAAAACGCAGGGGTCATTGATGTCGGGGACGACATTGCAATAGCAATTAGAATCGAAAGCCATAACCACCCAAGCTACATCGAACCATATCAGGGCGCTGCTACTGGAGTAGGTGGAATAATCCGAGATATTTTCACGATGGGCGCACGCCCGATCGCGATTATGGACCCTTTACGATTCGGTCCTCTTGATGATGCCCGCAGCAAATGGGTTGCTGAAGGAGTAATCAGTGGCATTTCAGGTTATGGAAATTCTGTGGGAGTGCCAAATATCGGAGGGGAAACAGTTTTTGACCAAACCTACATTGGGAACCCTTTAGTAAATGTGCTGTGCCTAGGGATACTCCCCAAAGATCGACTTGTACTTGGTCAAGCTTCAGGAGTTGGGAATCTAGCCGTTCTCTTAGGGGCGACAACGGGACGAGATGGTATAGGCGGCGTCAGCGTACTTGCATCGGCAGGTTTTGGAGATGACGAAGAAGATGCGGATAAACGACCAAGCGTTCAAGTAGGAGATCCTTTCGAAGAGAAACGACTAATTGAATGCTGCCTAGAGCTCCTAGATGCAGGACTTGTTGTCGGGATACAAGATCTAGGCGGGGCAGGATTATCCTGCGCTGCTTCAGAAACAGCGTCACGCGGCGGAGTTGGTATGGACTTTGACGTTGCAGCAGTACCCCAAAGAGAAAAAGGGATGCAACCCTACGAAATCATGACTAGCGAATCACAAGAAAGAATGCTTGCAATAGTTACCCCCGACAACCTTGAACTAGTAACTCAGATAAGCAACAAATGGGAAATTCGTTCGTCTGTCGTGGGTAAGGTAACTCAAGGCGGCCTTCTACGCATCATGGAAGGATTAGAAGGAGAGGTGCTGGGAGAAGTTCCCGCGGTTTCGCTCCACGAGGATGCTCCATTGTATGAAAGACCGCTAGCCCCGCCAGATGACCTGGAGTCTTTCCAGCTAGATCAAGCAGAACAATTACCTAATCCGGAAGATATAGCAGAGGATTTACTTAACTTATTATCAGATCTTGAATGGGTGACTTCACAATATGATCAGCAACTTTTTCTCAATACTGTCATTGGACCCGGCGGAGACGCAGCTGTGCTCAGGTTAAAAAACCCATCAACTGGACAAGACACGGGACGCGGCTTAGCAGTTACAACCGATGGGAATCATAGATGGTGTGCTATCAACCCAAGAACAGGAACCGCGATGATAGTCGCCGAATCCGTTTTGAACCTTGCTTGCGTTGGAGCGGAACCTAAAGCGCTTGTGAACTGCTTGAATTTTGGCAACCCAGAGAATCCAACAGTCATGTGGCAATTAAGTGAAGCAGTCGATGGCATGTCTGAAGCATGTAGAGAATTTGATTTACCCGTTGTTGGCGGGAATGTTAGTTTGTACAACGAAAGCCAAGGAACAAACATAGATCCGACACCTATCGTCGGTGTTATTGGGGTTATACCGAATCTTGAAACACCTCCGCCTGGCATGAAATGGGCTGAGGGAGATCGATTAATCGTCATTGGACCTGAACCAGAAGGACTTTCAGGCAGCGCATGGGCATTTGCACAAGGCCACCGAAAAGGGGTTCTACGTGAATTTGATTACGACCTTCACAAGAGAATTTGTGCAATTACAAGAGAGCTTGTGCAAAATAAATTAGTTACAGCAGTCCACGATGTATCTGTTGGAGGACTAGGAGTCGCAACAGCAGAAATGGCAATTACATCCGGAATAGGATGCTCTCTTGCTCGGATTTCATCCCACGAAGCATTGTTTTCAGAATCTTCATCAAGAGTCGTTCTTGCAGTGAACCCTGAGGAACTGATCAATGTTGAAGAAATCCTTACCAACGCCGATATCCCAATAGTGCGAATAGGGCTTGCTAATGGAGACCGTTACACAATCAAGGGCTTACTTGATCTTGAACTTCATGACATGAAAAATAAATGGGCAGACCACCTACCCTCAGCATTTGAGGGGGGAACTACACAAGGTTAAAACCTATTTTTTTTCCACCTCAAGCGATAATCCAGCCAAACCTCGGAGAATATAGCTGGATTCGTATTCAAATGTATTATTTTCTGAAAATGCAGGAAGCTTGAGTCGTTTCACTAATTCCTCCAAAGCTATTTTCCCTTCAAGTCGGGACAAAGGAGCCCCAATGCAGAAATGGTGACCTTTCCCAAAAGCGATATGTTCTTTAATATTGGCTCTATTAGGATTAAATGATTCAGAATCGCTGAACATTCTCTCATCCCTGTTTGCTGACCCGAACATAACCCAAATTCTTGAACCTTTTGGAACTGGCACTCCGTGCACTTCAGTATCTCGAGTAACTATGCGAAATAAGCCCTGATTAGGGGAAGAAACTCTAAGTCCTTCTTCGACGACACCGTAGATGTTGTTTTCGGGGTCTTGTTCCAAAGCGTGCCACCATTCCGGTTCTTCGATGAGGATTCGCATTGTCTCATCAAGGAATTTTGTCGTTGTTTCATTACCAGCGACCATCAGTTGTTGAATAAGGCTGTAGACCTCTGAAAACTCAAGTTTTCTTGTTTCACCTTCGGGTAAGTCAGGGTCATCGAAGTCATCATGGGCAAGTCCAGAAAGCACATCATCTTGTGGATTTTCCAAACGCTTCTCATATTCGGAGTACCAATATTGTTGATTTTGCATTTGTTCTGTAATAGCGCTGACCCATTCATCATGTGACAACTTATTACCTATCGCTGCCGTTGCAGCATCTGACCAACCCCGTACCTTGTCCTCTACCTCAGGAGCCATGTTAAGTGCATCATGGATTACACGCACGGGGAAAGCCACGGCAAAGTCGTTATGGAAATCAATGGTTCCTTTGTCAGGAAAAGCTTCAATTAGGTCTATAGCGATTTTTCTGATGGAATCTTCCAGATCTGCTATCCGCCGAGCTGAAAATGTTTTTGAAACAAGTTTCCGATAGTTGGTATGGTACGGGGGGTCAACTGTAAGCATTGTTTCTCTTCGGGGGAAACCCTCACTTTGGATCTCCTCAATAGCTTTTATTGTCTCCGGGTCTGGCCTTGCCGTCGTACTCGCCATTCTAGAAGAAAAAGTTTCGGTGTCGCGAAGGATTTCGTTTACGACATCCAATCGTGAAGCAAAGAACATGTTTGATTGCTCATGAAAAAATAATGGCCCCTGATCACGAAGCGCAGCGTAATGATCAAACGGACACTGTTGGATTTCGCGATCCATTGGATTGTAATTGCTTAAATCGATTTGTTCAGAAGCCGTCATAGTTTTAAATCCTCAGGTCGCAATTCAACTTTCCTGTAATTAATCCTAATTCATAACAAAGTTATAATCCTATTGAACCTTTTCTTTTCCCCAAATGCCAAACTCACCATCAGTTGGAACTGGTCTATTTCAAGCCATCATTACCAAACGGGTAATAATCTGAAAGAATTTCAGAGTGGCAGAGTATGGGAATAACTTGGATGACGATTCCCCGCGTGAGGCTTGTGGAGTAGTAGGCATCTACGCTCCCGGGCAAGCAGTTGCCCACATGAGTTACCTCAGTCTCTACGCTCTACAACATAGAGGCCAAGAGTCTGCAGGGATCGCAACTAGCGACGGTGACACCATCACAGTAGTGAAGGATATGGGACTGGTCTCAAACGTATTTAACGACAGGACGTTAGCCGGGTTAGATGGGCACCTTGGTATAGGGCAAACACGATATAGCACCACTGGTTCAAGTTCATGGCGAAACGCTCAACCCGTATACCGAGGAGTAGCACAGCGAGAATTCGCGTTAGGGCACAACGGTAACCTAACCAACACAGAAGACTTAGCACATGTAGCGGGCATGCTCCCCGGCACGGTTACCAGCGACAGTGATCTCGTGGCAGAACTTATAGGTCAACGAATCAGCCAAACATCAAATCAGGAATCTTCTGATGGACGAGAACTTGAACGAGCCCTCATTCAAGTACTTCCAAAATTAGAAGGAGCATTTTCATTTGTCTTAATGGACGAAGCACACATTATTGGAGTGAGGGACCCCAATGGATTCCGACCATTATGTTTAGGAAAGCTGGAAAAAGGTTGGGTCTTAGCTTCTGAAACTCCAGCCTTAGACATTATCGGAGCTCATTTTATACGAGAAATAGAACCTGGAGAAATGGTGGTCATCAGCGCTACAGGAGTCCGGTCAATACACCCATTCCCATCTGATCGCATTAATCCAAGCCTCTGCATATTTGAATTCGTTTATTTTGCCAGACCAGATACGCAGTTGTATACCCAAAGCGTCCACCATGCGCGAGTGCGCATGGGGGAGTTACTAGCGCAACAGGCACCGGCTGAAGCTGATGTCATAATGGGAGTCCCAGAATCTGGTATACCAGCAGCGGAAGGATACGCAAAGGAAATAAATATTCCCTACGCTCAAGGACTTGTAAAAAACCGTTACATCGGTAGAACATTCATTGCTCCAAATCAGGAACTACGTTCATTGGGAGTTCGAATGAAACTAAATCCGCTCAGGGACACTATCGAAGGGAATAGATTAGTTGTAGTTGACGACTCCATAGTTAGGGGAACAACGACTAAAGCCATGGTGCGCATGCTTCGAGAAGCAGGAGCGAAAGAAATCCACATGCGTATCTCCTCACCACCGTATAGGTGGCCATGTTTCTACGGGATGGATACCGGTACCCGATCTGAGCTTCTTGCCTCAAACCTCACAATTCAAGAGATAGAAGATTATTTAGACGTAGATTCTCTTTCGTATCTGACCATTGACCGTTTAGTGGAAGCGACAGGAACAAATAATGCTGGATTTTGTTCCGCGTGCCTAACGGGAGAATACCCAGTTGAAATACCTGAAAATCTTTCAAAACAGATGTTGGAGAAAAATGAGGACCAAAATAAGACGCCACCACTAATTGTTCCCAGTGAAATACAAGTAGGGGAAACTTTGCCTTCGACTGTCGGGAAGGCCGATGGTTGAATCCGGTCAAGAAGAAACATATCAATCAGCAGGAGTAAACATAGCTGCCGGTGAAGAAGCCGTGCAACGGATTCAGTCATCTATACAGGCAACGCATAGGAAAGAGGTTCTAAGCGACATTGGTGGTTTTGGCGGAGCTTTCGATATATCTCAAACGGGACGGCAACACCCAGTTCTTGTCTCATCTACCGATGGGGTAGGAACAAAATCCCAAGTAGCAGTGATGGCTCAAAAATATGACACGATCGGAATAGATCTTGTCGCTATGTGCGTAGACGACTTGATTTGCGTAGGCGCAGAACCACTTTATTTCCTTGATTACATTTCTGTTGGGACCCTTGATCCATCCCAAATAGAACTACTCGTTAATGGGATAAGCCAAGGCTGCAAAAAAGCTGGATGTGCACTAATTGGAGGAGAAATGGCTGAACATCCCGGATTTATGCAACCCGGAGAATTTGAACTCGTAGGATTTAGCGTGGGAGTAGTAGATAAACACGAGATGATCACAGGGGAATCAGTAATTCCTGGAGATGTCATTATCGGCATACACTCTCCGGGGTTACGTAGCAACGGCTACTCTCTTGCCCGAAAAGTCTATTTTGATATCGGAGGTAAAAAACCTGATGATGCATCTTGGAAAGGGTCTGATACAAGTGTCCAAGAAGAACTTCTTCTTCCATCAGTCATTTACGCCCCAACAATCCTTAAGGTCATGGAACAACAAACGATTAAAGCAATAGCTCATGTAACTGGTGGGGGAATACCAGGGAACCTCAATCGCGTAATCCCCAAAAATGTTGATGCGATTATCAACAGAGACAACTGGTCTCCACCTCAGGTGTTTAAAGAGATCCAGAAAATAGGCCACATCTCACAGGCTGAAATGGAAAAAGTGTTCAATATGGGTATCGGAATGATTCTCGTAGTTTCTCCAGAAGAAGCAGAAAGCGTTTCGCAAATCATTCATGAATCAGGGCATTATTGCAATGAAATTGGGACGATCCAGGATTCCGGTTCAGGTTCGGTACTTATTGTTTGAGAAAGAAACGTAGTCGTAGATAAATGTCAACCAGTAAATTTCAAGCAGCCACATATGATTTCTGGAATACGCTCGTCGCAGAAACGACGGGTTCGTTAGATAGACGTAGAGTCCTTTGGACAGATGTTCTTCTCAATAACGGATATGACATATCACAGAATGATCTAGATGCTGCATTTGCTGAAGGATGGAATTTTTTCGACACCAATTGGAGAAATAATACCCAAACAACTCTAGATAGTGTTGTTTCAGCGGCAGTGTCGAAACTACCTGCGCTAATAGAAGATCAGGTGAGACACCAATTAATACAAGCATATTTAGACGCTTCTGAATCAACACCGCGACACCTCCTTCCCGAAGTTAAAGAAACACTACAGAAACTCAAAAATGCGGGTTTGAAACTTGGTGTGATTTGTGACGTTGGAACAATTCCCAGCAGCCAACTCCGGCAATGGCTTAAAGAATTAGAAATTTATGAACTATTTGATTTTTTTGGATTCTCAGATGAAGTTCAGGTGTATAAGCCACACCCGAAAATATTTCATGAAACTCTAAGCGGGTTAGGTATTTCTGATTCATCTCAATGCGTTCATGTCGGGGATCTCAAAAGAACTGACGTTGCTGGGGCGAGAGCTATAGGTATGACAACCGTGAGATATACGGCAGGTCGTGAAGACAATGAAGTTGGTGATGAAGCTGATTTCATCATTAACAGCCACTTACAGATACTTGACCAACTCAATATCAGTTAAATTGTGGGATCACGTATTCTCCGTATTGGCGGATGGTTTCCATCGCCGCTTCATGAGGGACGCCACCCATTTGCATGATGCACATGATTTCATCGGCACCTGCTTTTTCTAATTCCCTCACATACCTAATAGCATCATTTCGGTCACCGTAGGCATGGTCTATGTTAAATGGTCCTGTTGAAGCGACAACTGAAGGGACAGGGTGACCGCCTTCAACCATAAATGCTTCTACTCGTTCTTTCGCATCACGAACAGCGTCACGAATATCAATGCCAACAGGGACAGGTTCGGGTAGAGGAGTTCCTATGTTCCAATGCTGGATAGATTCAGCGAAAAATTTCTGTCCTCTCGCACCAATTTGAAAAGCTTCTTCTGCGTCATCAAGAACGATTGTTGGGCAAAGCGCTGATAGGAAATTCGTTGGAGTTCTAGAGATACAGTCATTGTCTGAACGAGAAGCTATCCCATCATCGTAGATTCTTCTCAATTCCCGGACCTGTGAAGGACCTGAGAATCCCAGTACCAAAGCCCCCACCCCATACTCCGCCGCCAACTTAACAGTTTCATCTCTAGTACAAGCCATGTATAACGGTGGATGCGGGAGTTGGACTGGTCGAGGTATAACAGAACGCTCCGAGATAGAGATACTGCCATTCCATTCAAATGTATCTTTCTCCCAACATTGACTAAGAATCTGCAGTGATTCCTTTACTTGCGGATAAGTATCATCTCGGTCAACTCCAAATCCAGACATTTCCATAGCTGTCGCACCCCTACCAGCTCCAACATCTAATCTGCCCCCGGAAAGACTGTCAAGCATAGCTACTCGTTCAGCGACGCGAAGAGGATGGTTATACCCAAATGGCATACACACGACTCCATGTCCAATACGGATCTTTGATGTTTTAGCTGCAACCCAAGTTAAAAAAATTTCTGGAGCACTCATGTGGGCATAGTGTCTCAAACTGTGATGTTCCACTGCCCAAATCCGGTCAAATCCCATTTCCTCAGCAAAGACGGCTTGATCAACACAATTCATGAGTGTTTTCCGCTCGCCTTCGGGAGTCACATCATCACATTGAAATTCAAAGATCATTGAAAACTTCAACATGTCCCCTTTCAGATTTTTTATATGATTATTCAATGGTATTCGTTCATAGAAGTCAAAGCGATTCCGACAGTTCAGTAATCAAGTACTCTCATACTATGACTTCAAATACCGTAGATGATTTGGTTGACTACACATGTGAAACAATGACCTTCCAAAACCAAAAGAAAGATGTCTTCTGGAAAGGAACTGGTCCCTGTATCATCATTCTCAGCGAAATACCTGGCATCACCCCTGAAGTAGCTGAGTTCGGGAGAAGAATCACAACTCGTGGATTTACCGTCGCCATACCGAATCTCTTTGGAACGCCAGGTAAACCTTACCGTAACGGGTACGCACTAAAAACAATGACGCAAGCCTGCATTTCGAAAGAATTTATTTTATTTGCGAGGGGGAGAAGTTCCCCTGTTACAAGGTGGATACGGGAACTAGTTGAAGTGTCTGTGTCTCAATGTGGGGGGCAAGGAGTTGGAGTTGTCGGAATGTGTTTCACTGGAGGTTTTGCCTTAGCTTTGGCCGTAGATCCACTTGTTAAAGTCCCTGTTATGAGCCAACCCAGTCTCCCGATGCCCATAGGTAGAAAACGAAAAAATGATTTAGGACTTAGCAGAGAAGAACTCTCAATAGTGCAGGACCGTGTTCACAAAGAGCAGTTATGTGTGATTGGTCTGCGATTCACAGGAGACCGACTTGTGCCTGAAACCCGTTTTCAAAAACTCAAAGAAGAACTAGGCGATGGTTTCATTGGCATAGAGATAGATAGTTCGAGTTCAAACCCGAATGGAATACAGGAAAACGCTCATTCTGTTTTAACTACAGAATTTCGAGACTCACCGGAGCACCCGACTTTCATCGCCCATGAAAAAGTAATCAACCATTTTAAACAACGGTTGTTTCCTGAACTTTAGCTAGCTGGTTCTTCTGCCTTGGTTTCTTCTTCGGCTTGTGGTTCTTCTGTGTCTTCGCTAGCTGGTTCTTCCCCAGCGCGAATCCTTTTCAGATCATCATCAGCCTTCAACCAATTTGTTTTAGCAGCTTCTTTTTCTTCACTAGAGAGATTCGGGTTATTTTCAGCTTCCTGCAAAGCCTTGACAGCTTCTGCTTTTTTATTCTCAGCATTTCGAATAACAGATATCTCTTTAGCTTCAAGTT
>JASLWO010000005.1 GCA_030740795.1 Acidimicrobiales bacterium
CAGAAGAAAGGCTATTCAGGTGTTCGCGTTGGAACTGTGGACAAATTCCAAGGGCAAGAGGCACCTATAGTTATTTACTCCCTTACTTCCTCAAATAAAGATGAGATTCCAGCTGGCCGTACAGAGTTTCTTTTTTTACCGAATCGGACAAATGTTGCTGTCAGCAGGGCCCAGTGTTTAGCGGTAGTAGTCGGTTCAAAAGACCTCATAGATACGCAACCGACAACGATTCCGGAGATGGAAGCATTGAACAATTTGTGCCGTATCTTTCAAGATGTAGAAGGAGGGGAAGGAATTTCTTCCGAATGGTAGGCAACTGATTCCGTCATTCAATCTACCTAAAGAGTGTTTCTGGTCCGGCAACTTCGTACCCTTCCCCTGGAGGGCCAGGAGTTGAGTAGAAACCAAGTACGGGTCCACCTTGTGTGTACCCCATCAGGTTCTGGAGTTCGGGGGAGAGCTCTTTAGCTATTTCTGGAGGGCAGGAAAGGTACTGGTTTTCTTCCTGTCGAAGCCATGTCAACGTGTAATGCAACAGCACCGCTAAACGGTATTCATCATCTGTGGTATTCCGACCACCGCCATGAAGGATAGACCCGTTGTAGATTAGTATTGAGCCAGCTGGCATGGTTGCAAGACTGATTTCGTCAGCGGTCGGATGTCGATCTTTGTCCCATTTGTGCGAACCTGGAACTATTTGCGTTGATCCGTTAGTTGCAGTGAATTCAGAGATCGCCCAGATCGTGCTAAATTGTGTCTCGATTGAGCGATTGAGATACCCACCCCATACACCTCGGTCACGGTGTAAGGCTTGAGGGTCTTCATTGGGTCCTATGCATATTGCTTGGGTGAAATGTAGCTGATATCCATCAGAATAGGGGTCAAGATAGGTTTCGCACAGGGAATTAATAAGTGGGTGAAGGGCTAGTTCACGGCATTTCGGTGAACGGGCCATTAACGCCCCAATCCTTTTAGTTTGGAAACCCCAAAAAAGATTCTCACCTGTTGGAGAAGCATCTACATATGGAGAAAGATCAGACTTTACCTGGGTAAGATCCTCGTCGTTCAGGACCCCTTCAATTATAACTCCGCCATCACGGTCAAGGATCTGCAAGAGTTCATCTTCTGAATCTTTGATCGTCTTGTGCTCTAAACCCATTATCTTATTACTTTCGTTTCGCCCCGACCAGAACAACAACGAGAATAGCCGGGGTGTCAGTCCGGTTTCTCCATGCGTGCCGTGTACCATTTTGAACAACAGTATCTCCAGGGCGAAGTGTGACTTCAGCCCCGTCATCTAGTTCAAGGACGACTTCACCTGAGATAACGAATTCATAATCAACCGTGTCAGTTGTGTGCATGCCTAGATTTTCCATTTCAAGGTGATCAACCATGCCTGGCAACTTCTGTTCGGCTTCTGAAAACGCTGCTTCAATGTCAAAATTTTCAGGAAGCATTGAGTCTTCTGTGTCGGGTTGCACAGTAAAGATCCCAAACCGGAATCCTCCCAATGGCGGAAAGTAGGTTGTGTGAGCAGGCATGGTTCCATCGTCAGGGAACGTCGGAGCTTCATCTCCTCCCCATAAAGTGAACCATTCCGCACCAGGTAACATCTCAAGCGTGACAGGCTCCACGATTTCGTCACTCGCGAAAACCGCTTTACCTGTCTCATCATGTCCTGTAACTACTCTACGAACTCCCATAAATCCTCCTGAACGAGCGTCTAGTATCAATAGTAAGTTAACGCATTTTCCGATGTTAGGCGATTACGACATGCCAGAAGACGCATGTACAATCGTTCAAAGGGGAAAGATGTTTAAGAAAGTTAAAGAAACTTTGAAACGAGGGCTAAACGATGACCTTTCTCTACCTGCGCCCAAATGGGATAATCCCAATTTTCAATCTCACCCGCTAAACGGAACTAGGTATACGTCCAGAACATTTTTTGAACAGGAATGGGAATCAGTCTGGACAAAGTCATGGCTGCTTTTAGGTCGCGAAACGGAGATGCCAGAACCCAACTCTTTCCAAGTTGAGAACATAGGACCTGAGTCAATCATCATGGTAAGGCAAACTGACGAGTCGATTAAAGCTTTTTACAATGTCTGCCAGCATCGTGGGTCTAGATTGATTTTCTCAAATGAAGGCAAATCAGAAACTTTTGCCTGCCCGTACCACGGTTGGGAATTCGCAACCAATGGCAAATTGGTTAAGGCGCAGGACTCAGAAGATTTCCCCATTAATCCATGTGAACACGTAACTCTTATTGAACTCAAATGCGATGTTTTCGCGGGGTTTGTGTGGGTCAATATGGATCCGGATTGTCAAAGCTTGCGTGAATATCTGGGACCGGTTTGTAATGATTGGGAACGATACCAACCCGATAAATGGCAGCGCTTTACAGCGATGACGGTGAACGTGCCATGTAACTGGAAAATTCTTCAAGATAATTTCTGTGAGTCGTACCATTTGCCGACTGTGCATCCGCAACTTCGTGAGTCACACGAAGAGAGTTATTCAAAAACCACATTTGATATATGTAGTGAAGGTCATAGCCGCATGATTATGCTCGGTGCTACACCATCTGCTACTCAATACGGTCCTAAACCTCCTCTAACAGAAGGGCTAGCAGAACGTCTGAGACTCTGGGATTTGAACCCTGATGATTTCACTGATCGGGCACTGCACGCTAGGAAAGCTTTGCAAGAACAAATGCGCCTCCTGGGGAGAGAACGAGGACACAATCATTACGAGAATCTCCGTGATGAGCAACTCACTGATGCGCACATGTATAACATTTTCCCGAATTGTTCTTTAACATTTGGAGCTGACGGTGTCCTCCTACAAAGAATGACTCCGCACCCGACCGATCCAGAACAGTGCGTTTTCGATCACTGGTATTACGCGTTTACTCCATCATCAGGAGCGGAGCTATTGCGAGCGCAGACAAATGTCCGGGTCGATGAGGAAAACGCGGAACGCCAATTCTTTGATTATGGTCAAAAACCTATGGGTATTATCCCAGATCAGGATGTAGCTATCACCATAGGGCAGCAGTTGGGACTTCGCTCACGCGGCTTTATTAGAGCAACGGCCTCTGGGCAAGAAGATCGAATTAGTTGGTTTCATCACATCATTGATGAATACATGCAGGGACAACGTCCCTAGGGAGGCATAAGTGGAAGAAAAATGGTTTACGGATCACCCTCCGAGCGAACGATATCCACATTACACTCGGGCAAACGCGGGCGAGGTATTGCCCACTCCTGCAAGTCCTTTCGGTCAAACGTATGGTTTCGATAATGCCATAGGGCACGGCTTCCAAAACGCGTCAATTGTGATGGGAGCATACGAAGCTGATGATTATCGAGATGGGAAACCAGAAATGGTGACTTTTTTCGGGGGTTACTTCTATATCAACATGTCTTGTGTTCGGATGCAGGCAGTGCGGAATCCTGCAATTACTGTCGAACAATTGGACCTGGCGTTCTTTGGAGATAGGTCAGACACTCCGCCGTATGAGCCGCACCCATTAGATGATAAACCTCATTTGCAAGAAAAAATTGATGAACATATGCAATTTGTTTTA
>JASLWO010000006.1 GCA_030740795.1 Acidimicrobiales bacterium
ATTCAGATATCAGTTTGGCTACTGGAAGCAAAGATGTTTCTATGCGCAGTCGAGTCACAAAGATAAGGACTGCTCAAATCAATGGGGATGACTATCGAATAATCTCCAGTCAGATCCCAGGGGGAGGAATAGCGCAAGTTGCACGGGATTTGACCGAAGTTCGCTCCGCTGTGTCTGGGATGGTTAGAAGTTTTCTTCTCCTCGGTTTGGGAGCGATAGCAGTAGGCATTCTTTTAGGCTGGGTTTTAGCTTCTCGTCTCACGAAACCAATTACCAGACTTTCCAAAGCAGCTAAACATGTTGCGAAAACACAAGACCTGCAAGCCTATATTGATCTCGATGATGGAGACCTAGAAGTAAGAGCATTGGCGAATAGTTTTAATATCATGTTGCAAGCTCTTTCTGAATCTAGAGAACAGCAACGTAGGTTAGTTGCTGATGCCAGTCATGAACTGAGAACACCATTAACGAGTCTTAGGACAAACATTGAGGTCCTTTCAAGAACAAACACGATCACTGAAGATGAACGAGAAGTAATTATTAATGATTTGCAAAGTGAGATCGAGGAATTAAGTCTCCTCGTGGGGGAAATTGTTGAATTGGCGACGGCCGAATCACGTGAAGAAGAGGAGTTCGATGAGATTGATTTATCTGAAATCGCTCTCGAGGTTATCCAGAAGTTCCAGAGAAGATCTGGGAGAAACATTCAGCTTGTTGCCATCGGAACGTCTACAAGGTATGTGCAACGCTCAAGCATTAATAGAGCAATCTCAAACCTTATTGACAATGCAATAAAATTTAGTCCTAAAGATTCAGAAGTGATTGTCTCTGTCACTGATGGGAGAATAGAGGTTCGCGATTTCGGGCTGGGAGTAGAGGATGAAGATGAGTCACGCCTTTTTGATAGGTTTTTCCGTTCGGTGGGAACGCGGGACTTGCCTGGCTCAGGGCTGGGCCTATCTATTGTTCATGAGATTGCCAAGGCACACGGTGGGCAAGTATTTGTTGCAGAACCTGAGGACGGGATCGGCACAATCGTGGGATTCACTATATAGATATCATCCTCGGAAAGCCTTAATGTTTTCCCGAACGCTTTCGAGGTCTTCTGGATTGGTGATTCCAGTCCAGGTTTCCGAACTTGGAATTACATGCACTTGGTAGCCTTCTTCTTTCATTATTTCAGCTATGCATGATGGGAGAAGGCATTCTGCTGTTTCAGATCCACTATTTTCAGCAATGAATTCTTCCCATTGGGATTCAAGCAAATCTATGATAGAAGAATGAAAGGCCCAAAGGTTCATTGACACTGGTGTTGCAGGGGCAAAAACATTTCCTTCACCGTCTAGAATCTCGTTAGACAAGTTATCAAAGATTAACCCCTCAGTTTCTATGACATGTTGCAGTTGATTATTCTCAGTTGTGCAAATTCCTCGTGTTACTGACCCAGTTTCAGAAAGCGTTTTGGATAGTTCAAACGAGATCAGGGCCCCAGAACTTTCATCGAGTAAAGGTAAGTGATTAGCAGCGTGGACGATAGAAGAAACGCCATAATAATCGTCTGCATTTGCCAGAATAAAAGGATTAGAGATGTGTTTGGATGCTGAAAGAACAGCGTGAGCAGTTCCCCAAGGTTTCCTCCTTTGTGGGGCAGAAAGGTCTTGTAATGCAAAATCAACATTAATATTGGCGCCATGGATCTGCTTCAGATGCGATTCCATATCGTCGGCAATTTCGCTTCGAACAATTATGACTACGTGATCAATGCCAACTGATTGAGCATCCTTAATCGTGAAATCAAGGAGGCTTTCTCCGTTAGGTCCTATTTCTGCGAGTTGTTTCACGCCACCGAACCTGCTCCCAAGCCCTGCAGCCATTAAGACCAATGATGAGGTAGTCATATTTCTCCTAAATCAGATTTTAACCTACCGGTAAACAGTTACGTCTGCATCCTTGTCATTCGCCACTACCATCAATGAAGCCTAAAGAATTAGAAGGAAACCATGTTCTTCAACAAATCGCATAGAAGTCCTATCATCATTTTATTCGTTTGCCTACTGATGACATCTTGTGGAGGGGTCAACGAAGAGATAAATCAGCCATTGGATGAAATAAGTGCAGAGCGTAGCGATGAGGTGGAACCGACACCGATTCCTACGGCGGCTCCTACACCGACACCTGCGGGTGAGGTAGATAATTCAGACTTCCGAACTAAACCCCTTGTAGTTATTCCAGATTCGTCACCTCCCTCAACTCTTCAAATCGAAGATCTAATTGCCGGAGGGGGTCTCATTGTTGGAGCGGGAGATTTTTTGATTATGGATTATGTTGGAGTCTCATATTCAACGGGACTTCAATTTGATGCATCATGGGACCGAGGGCAACCATTTCCATTTGAACTTGGGGCTGGAAGGGTTATCAACGGATGGGATGAAGGAATAGTAGGAATGGCGGTCGGTGGACGCAGAACCCTAACTATCCCCCCTGACAAAGCCTATGGAGAAACCGGATCAGGGTCTGGGTCAATTGGACCAAACGAAACTTTAGTCTTTGTCGTAGACCTTCTTGCAGCTGTCCCCCAGAATCTTGAAAAGCCAAGCGTAGAAGCACCAGATGTACCACCAGAAGCTTTAGTTTTCGAAGATATCCTTCTTGGTGACGGAAGCGTAGTTGTTTCTGGGTCCGTTGTTTACATTCATTATGTTGGTATTTCACAATCTTCCGGAGAGCAATTTGATTCTTCATGGGATCGCGGTCGTTCAGAATTTATAGGTTTCATTTCTGGAGCAGGAAACGTTATAGAAGGGCTTGATCAGGGAATGGTTGGGATGAAAGTAGGGGGTCGTAGAACCATCGTGATTCCACCTGCTCTTGCTTATGGTGAGAATGGGGCTGGCGATGGCTTGATATCTCCAAATGAGACCCTCATATTTACTGTGGACTTACTTGGCACTCATCCACTTCGTTGATTTATCTTGTTACACCGAAACGGTCTAAAGCCGCTTGGGTTCGGTCCAGCAAAAGCTGTGGCACGAGAACCCCATTAACTTCAACGCCGCCACTGGAGGAACTAGACATGGTGTCATCACTAGCTCCTTGGGGTTCTCTGATCATTACGACTTCTTCGTCACCGGAGTCTCTTTTGATGAGGTAATCATCCCATTCTTGGGAGCGGACTAATTTGCTGCGATGGAGGCTTCCGATTTCAACTCCGTTATCAAACACAACCCAATACCGTACCCAATCAAGACCATTTGACAGGATGACTCTTCCCGAAGTACCTTCCGGAACGCCCTTCAGGTCAATGGCAGCTTTGACTAATTCACGTTTTTGCAGGTTTTTGGGGAGCGTGTCATTCTTTGGCATAAGGTACCTCTGCTGTGCTTACTTTGACGTTACACGAAGATTTCACTTAATGAATACATCAAGAACAGATTGGGAACATGTAGGGACATCTCAGAATGTGACACCATAGGAATATGTCGCCACGAGATAAGTTCCTTACATTGCATGGGCGAAAACCTGTTTTGGAGGCGCTGATCTCTGGTGAGGAAATAACGCAATTGCATATTTCAAAAAAAGCAACAGGAGAAATAATTCAGGAAATTAAGAAGTTAAGTGCAGAGAAAGGCGTAAAGGTAGAAATAGTTACTGACAATCGGATTGCTGCCTTAACCCGAAGCGGTCAGCATCAAGGAATCGCTGCTGATGTACGCGCACAACGCATGCAGGCATTGTCAAATTTTCTCCCTCAACGAAACGGCAGAAACCACAAGACCGCTGTTCTCTTACTGGATGGAATTCACAATCCTGCCAATTTAGGAATGATTCTACGAACTGCAACCGCTGCAGGAATGGATGGGGTGATTGTCCCCGAAAAAGGCACAGCATCAGTTAACCCTGTAGCGATTAAGGCTTCAGCGGGGACAGCTTTTAAATCTCCGATTTTGCGAGTTGATACGGCTACTAACGCAGCTAATCAGCTAATAGCTGAAAGATTCAAAGTATTTGCCCTCAGTTCATCTGGCCCGAACATTTTCCAGACTGATTTACCAGAAAGAGTAGCGCTCGTTCTAGGAAATGAATCATCTGGAATAAGCGGAGAGGTCCTCGAATTCTGTACTGGAATGATCTCTATCCCGTTGCACAATAGAATTGAATCACTCAATGTTGCTGCAACGGCAGCAGTGGCCTGCTATGAGATAGCTCGTAGGAACAAGTAATTTCTAGTTAGAGATATCTCCAAATGGGGCCGTTAGGCGTGTCTTCAATTTCTATACCTTTAAGCTGAAGCTCATCCCGGATTCTGTCTGCTTCAGCAAAATTCTTATCCTCTCGAGCTTTTTCTCGGTCTGAAAGGAGGGCATCTATTTCGGCATTAGATCCGGCTTTGATCTGTGAAAGTCCAAGAACATCAAGTAACTCAGTCACAGTTGCTAGTGAAGTAGAGGCACTTATTTCATCCTTATTGTCAATAGCGCTATTTCCGGCACTAATAGCTTCAAAAATAATAGCTAGAGCATCAGGGGTGCCTAGATCATTGTCCATCGTCTGGGAGAACTTTTCTTTGGTTTCTTTGTTTGTATCTCCTGAGGCAATTCTAGATCCTTGCATTCTCCTGAAGAAAGCATCAATTCGATCTATTCCGCCGGTGGCACCTTCCATTGTTTCGTCGGAGAGTTCCATCAATGAACGATAATGAGCTTGCAGCATAGCGAGGCGAAGTGGCCGCGCTCCATATCGTGACATGGCGTCCCCAAGTGTTTGGAAGTTGCCAAGCGATTTAGACATTTTTTCACCGCTTACGTTCAGCATTCCACTGTGCATCCAATGGCGAGCAAATGCGTGACCGGCTGCTTCAGATTCAGCTCTTTCGTTTTCATGGTGTGGGAAAGTCAGGTCAGATCCTCCTCCGTGAATATCAAAATTGTCTCCCAGTAGATCTAAGGACATGGCCACGCACTCTATATGCCAACCCGGTCGCCCAGGTCCCCACGGGCTTTCCCATGTGGGTTCACCTGGTTTCGCTGTTTTCCATAGAGCGAAATCTAAAGGATCATGTTTTTCTTCATCGGCTGAGATACGAGCTTGAGCGCTCTCACGAAGGTCTCCTGCGGTTCTTTGTACCAACGCTCCATATGTTTCAAATTCGCTGACGTCAAAATATATACCGCTTCCAGGAATCTCGTATGCGGCATCATTAGCTACTAGTTGTTCAATGATCTGAACCATTTGGTCAACGTATTCAGTCGCGTGAGGTCTAGCATCCGGGTCCTTGACCCCGAACTCCCGAAGTTGTTTAACGTACACGGCCGTATATGTTGCAGCTAAATCTGATTCGGAAATGCCTTCATCAGCAGAACGGTTAATTATCTTGTCATCTATGTCAGTTATGTTGCTGACAAGCTTCGTTTCATATCCTTGCCACTCAAGGTAACGCTTTAAAATATCGTACGTTAACGCAGTTCTAGCATGCCCTAAATGAGGGACATCGTACACGGTGGGTCCGCAAGCGTAGATTGAAACTTTCCCAGGTTCTCTTAGATCGAGATCAACTACCTGATTCAACATTGTGTCATGTAACCGCATTAGTAAAATCATAGAGAACAAATCGTCAATGGTGGCGTTTGCCACCATTTCTCATCAACAATCTAAGGAAGTTCGTGTCCCCTAAGTCAAGAACCTGAACGGGTAGTATCCTCTCCTCATTGCCCTCGTAGCTCAGTAGGATAGAGCGACCGCCTCCTAAGCGGTAGGCCACAGGTTCGATTCCTGTCGAGGGCGCTGATTTCCCCTGATTATTACTAAAGACGGCACACGCTTTCAAGTATTATGAAAGACTAAACTGTAGAGATCTTAAAGTCGCTTCTAAGGCGCATCGGAGGGCTATGTCTGGTTCAAGTGAATATAAGATCAGTGACCGGTATGCAAATGATGAAGGCAGGGTATTCCTAACCGGTGTTCAAGCTCTAGCAAGACTTCCAATCCAACAATTACGCGCAGACCGTCAGCAAGGTTTGAATACTGCGGCCTTTCTTGCTGGTTACCCCGGATCTCCTTTAGCTGGATTGAATTTTGAAATAGACAGGGCAAAATCCGTTGTTTCTGAACTCCCAATAACACATCGACCTGTTCTCAATGAAGAACATGGAGCTACTGCAGTCATGGGGAGTCAACTGGCGGCTGAACAGCCGGATTGCGTATACGATGGAATAGTAGGACTGTGGTATGGGAAGGCTCCAGGTCTAGATCGGGCTGGGGACGCATTACGTCACGCAGTTTTCGCTGGGACCTCTAGGCAAGGTGGTGCTGTTGCTATCGTCGGAGATGACCCTGCAGCTAGGAGTTCAACGCTGCCTTCAAGTTCGGATGCCACTCTAGTTGACCTCCATATGCCGATTCTCTACCCCGGGGATGTAAGAGAAATCTTAACGCTGGGGATGCACGCGATTTCGTTAAGCCGGATCACTGGAGCTTGGACAGCACTCAAAGTAGTGGACGCAGTTGCTGATGGGAGTGGAACGGTGGATCTGGCTTCAACAGTGGTATTGCCTAAAGTCCCTGATCTAGAAATCAATGGGGTCCCTTACGAGCACCACCCTGATGCAAAGCTCCTACCCCCGAACAACTTAGAAATAGAAAAAGATTTACGAATGGTTCGTTCAGAGTTGGTTCGCCGGTACACAGTAGCCAACAAATTAAATCCAACTACGGTAGATCCTACAGATGCATGGATAGGGATTATTGCCAGTGGTTTCACATATCATGAGATGCGTCATGCTTTACACGTAATAGGATTACGGACCCATGATGAAATAGCTGCTGCTGGTATCCGCTTGCTCCATCTTCAACTACCAATACCCTTTGACCCTCAGAACATAAGGAACTTTTCGAGAGGGCTAGAAGAGATAATCGTTGTTGAAGAGAAAAATCCAACTGCCGAGTGGCTAGTCAAAGATGCATTGTATGGCAGTTCCCATCAACCGAGAATCCTAGGGAAAAATCACCCAGATGGTAGGACACTAATGCCCAGTCACGGCATTCTTAACGCTGATGCTATGGTGCATGGGTTGTATGAACGACTAGCGTTACGAGTGCAGGATAAAGTGACGCCTCCTCAACCAAGAAGAGAGAAAAACCTTATCCCATTGAGAACACAACGGAGTCCTTATTTCTGTTCAGGGTGCCCGCATAATACAAGTACAAAAGTTCCCGAAGGTACGCTAGTGGGGGCAGGTATTGGCTGCCACACAATGGTGCTTCTCATGGATGAGGACCGCGTCGGAGATATCGCAGGAGTCACAGCCATGGGGAATGAGGGGATGCAATGGATAGGGATGGAACCCTTCGTTCAGCGCGATCATTTCATTCAAAATATTGGTGATGGTACTTACTTCCATTCTGGACAATTGACGATCCAGTCGGCAATAGCTGCAGGGAGCAATATCACATTTAAACTCCTTTTTAATGGCACGATTGCCATGACTGGTGGTCAAGACCCCAAAGGAGGCCTGAAGGTACCAGAAGTAATAAAAATTCTTTTAGCACAAGGTGTCAAAAAAATCATTGTCACAACAGAAGACACAAGCCGTTATGAAAACTTACCTATGCCAGATAATGCCACAGTATGGGACCGAAGCCGAATATTAGAAGCGCAGGAAGTATTGGCTGACATTCCCGGAGTTACTGTCTTGATACATGATCAACACTGCGCAGCTGAATTGCGTCGTTCAAGAAAGCGCGGCCTTGTAGAAAAACCGGACTTCAAAATCATAATAAATCACAGAATATGTGAAGCCTGCGGGGATTGTGGAGAAGTTTCCAACTGTCTCTCAGTCCAATCAAAAGAAACCCCTTTCGGGGTGAAGACAACTATTGACCAAGGATCTTGCAACTTTGATACTTCTTGTTTGAAAGGGGATTGCCCTAGTTTCCTAAAAGTCAAAACTAATTTGAACGACATTGCTGTTAAGCGAGGAGTAGCTATTAACGATCCAGTATCTATTCCTTCTCCGATTAGGGGATCCAGCAACGATCACCTTGACCTTAGAATGACGGGTATTGGTGGAACGGGAGTTGTTACTGCTGCTCAAGTCTTAGCTACCGCTGCCATGATTGATGGTTTTGAAGTACGAGGTCTTGACCAGACAGGGTTGTCGCAAAAGGCTGGACCAGTAATGAGCGATATTCGTCTAACACGAGGAACCCCTCGCCCGTCAAATCTTCTTACACAGCAAAGCGCAGATGTAATTTTGGGGTTTGACCTGTTAGTTGCAGCAAGCGATAAAGCACTTGAAGCCTGTAAAGCCGACCACACCGTGTTGATAGCATCTGAATCGGAGATACCTACAGGATCAATGATCGGCAAACCTTTTGAAAAGTTACCCGATAGGAAAGCACTGGAAAAAAGATTGGCTACTTCAACGAAACCTTCCGCAAATGTACTAGTAGATGCGGCGAGAGTATGCACGAGTTTACTAGGGGGGGCAACGGCAGCTAATACATTTCTTCTCGGGGTAGCTGTCCAAAAGGGAGCTATTCCTATAGAACCAGAGTCTTTTGAGCAGGCAATATTTTTAAATGGTGTTTCGACGGAACAGAACATCTCCGCTTTTCGTTGGGGGCGAGCTTGGGCACATGATCCTGAACCCATAGAAACGCTGATCACGTCTGAGGACAATGTGGTTTCTTTGAAGGTAGAGACAACCCTCCCAGACGAAATAGAAACGAAAATTAGAGCGCTAAAGACCTCTGTCGAGACTTCTGATCTTGTTCGGTTTCTTTGCTATGACCTTCTGGCATATCAGAACAATGAGTGCGCTGAGAATTACCTTCAAGTCATTTCACAGTCGGTGGATGCTGTCAAGCGACTTGATGATGAGAAGAACAGTGAAGAACTTGTGCAGACCATTGCCCGAAATATGCATAAATTGATTGCATATAAAGATGAGTACGAAGTCGCACGTCTTTTTTCACTCACTGAAATCAAGCAGGAACTCCAAAATATTCAAGATAGTTCAGGGCAAGCAACATGGTATTTCCATCCTCCATTCTTACGGGCATTGGGACTGAAGAAGAAACTTAGAATTCCATATAGAACTGCTTTGCCTCTAATGCGAATCCTTGCGAAAGGGAAGGTTTTTCGAGGAACGCCTTTTGACCTTTTCGGTCATGCTCAGGTAAGAAAAGCTGAACGAAGAATACGTGATGAATATAGGAAAGAAATAATACGAGCACTTAAGGTCCTAACTACGGAGAACTACGGTCAAGTGCTTACGATGGCTACCCTCCCAACAAACGTTCGCGGATTTGAAGAAATTAAACTACGCAGAGCTGAGAACTTCCTAGAAGACCTAACGTCAATTTCAAAACGACTGTCTACAGAATAGGTTTAGGTATTTTCTGGTTATTGTGTGTGGTAGTAGATGGCTCCGGCGTTGGTGGCTCCGGAGGCACTGCTTCCCGGCGCTCCGATAATAACCTCACCGTTTATGATGGCTAATGCTTTTCCGAATTCTGCGTTAGTTTCCGCGTCACCGGTGAAGACATCTTGGTCAACGTGCAGTATTTCATTTCCTGATGTTGTTACCCCATTTGCGGTGCCGTAAAGGATGTGTGCTAGCCCAGCGTTATTGTGACCGTTGACTGTTTCACCGGGAACGCCGATGATTAGATCAAGGTAATTGTCACCGTTGAGATCGCCAAGAGCGAGCGCAGCCCCGAAATCATCGCCGTCCTGTGCGAGTTCGTTGATGCCGCTACTATTCTGGTTGAAGAATTCATCTCCGGATCTGGATAAACCGTTCGCAGCACCGTAGAGGATGTTGACTGAGCCGACCTCACCGCAAATAGATGATATGCGGGCCCGGCAGTAATAGTTGTAATGATCGTTCGGAGCGCCAACCACGACATCCGCAAACCCGTCAGCGTTAATATCGCCGATCACGATCGCATCTCCGAACCGGTCACCGACCTCGGAACGGCCAGCGATCCCACTCGAGTTCTGAGCGAAGTAATGATCGTCCGTGGTCGTCACACCATCAGCGGACCCGTACAAGACATTGATCGCACCCACCTGACCACACGAATACTTCCAGCAATACCGTGCGTTGGGTCTGTAATACTCCTGCGGTGAACCAACGACCACATCATCGTACCCGTCGCCATTAATGTCACCGACCGCGACAGCGGCACCGAACTTATCATCAATATGGGCGATGCCCG
>JASLWO010000007.1 GCA_030740795.1 Acidimicrobiales bacterium
CGATTAAATTGACCAGACGCGTATCGGATCATCGCAGAGTCAGTTGCATCCATACAGAACGCATTAACACGGATGCTATCTTCGGCCAGTCTTTTCGCCCAGCTCTGCGTAAGCCCATTTATTCCCCACTTGGAAGCATCATAAACATCCATTCGTGTTCCTCCCCCTGTTGCGAATCCTGGAGGGGGGCAAATATGGTCTGTAGCAATGTTGAGAATGAAACCATCACCATTCGCGACTAAATGAGGAATTGCTGCTCGCCCAGTGAGATACACGCCCTTTAAGTTCGTATTGACAAGCAAATCCCAATCTGCGACCGCTTTTTCTTTTGAGTCTTCCAATGGGTCAGTGGGGCGCCACACTCCCGCATTTGCAATAACGATGTCTAGGCCAGCAAACCGCTCTGCGGTTTCATTAACGAATTGGTAGACCTCGTCATGGTTGCGGACATCCGCCGCTACCGCATAGATCGAAGCTCCTGTATCCTCTTTGATTCTCTCAGCTACTTCGTGAATTGATGATTGAAGGTCACATAGCGCAAGGTTCGCCCCCGATTCTGCCAATCTTACTGCCATTCCTTCCCCTATGCCTGAAGCGGCTCCAGTCACAAGCGCTGTCTTCCCTTCTAACTTGACCATTGATAACCTCCTTCTCCTTTATAGCGCGAGACTACTTTTTTTTCCTTTTTCAATAGCCTACGAAGTCTTTTAAGACTTAAGCATCTAAGCTCTCAACATGATTGAACGCCATGTTGAGATTGAGACTTCTGAAGGGCTAATGGGGACATTCATCTGCCACCCTGAAGAAGATGGGCCCTTCCCTGTAATTTTTTTCTTCATGGACGCACCGGGTAAACGAGAAGAGCTCCATGACATGGCCCGAAGAATTGCAACAACTGGGTATTACGTCATACTCCCAAATCTCTATTACCGGACCACTGACCATTTCGAGCTGGATTTCAGAAATGGCAGTAACACCGAGGAGATGTTTAGCTTAATGTCCGAAATTGGGAACAGAATGATTGTTCGAGATGCTGAGTCAATGGTTGAATTTGTTGGAACCGAACAAAATGCCGATGAACAAAAAGTCGGCTGCATTGGCTACTGCATGAGTGGACCTTTTTCCCTGTCTGTAGCTGCCGCATTTCCCGAAAGAATCAAAGCTGCAGCGTCAATCTACGGAGTGCGACTGGTAGTTGATGCTTCTGACTCTCCACACCTAGGATTCAACCAAACTCAGGCGGAACTCTATATTGCCTGCGCTGAACATGATGACTATGTCCCTCTTGAAATGGTGCAGCAAGTCAGAGAAGAACTTGAGAAATCAACAGCGAATGGGCGAGTAGAGCTTTATCCAAAAGCACATCATGGATTCGCTTTCCCCGGAAGAGGCAAAATTTATAACAAGGAAGCTGCTGAACGGCACTGGGAACGCATTCACGCATTATTTGATAGGAACCTAAAATGAATGACGATATTGAAATCACCGTAGATACAGATTTCGTAGCTACTGTTGAAATTTGCAAACCACCCAATAATTTTTTCAGTAATGCTCTCATTAGTGGACTTGCTGATGTATTTGAAAGCCTTGATCTGAACGATGATGTGCGCATATCTGTACTCTGCTCTGAAGGAAAGCATTTTTGCGCAGGAGCTGACTTCTCTGGGAATTCTAAAGGTAACGATACTGTGGGTCTCTACGCTGGCGCTGTAAGAATTTTCCGCTGCAATAAACCAATTGTTGCCGCCATCCAGGGAGCCGCCATTGGTGGTGGACTTGGTTTAGCTTTAGCCGCGGATTTCCGAATTGCTGCACCCGAGGCTAGATTCAGCGCTAATTTTGCGAGACTTGGATTCCATCAAGGGTTTGGCTTAAGCGTAACTTTGCCTGAACTTATAGGGCCGCAAGCTAGTAAAGATATGTTCTTCACCGGAAGGAGAGTTAAGGGCGAAGAAGCTTTCAAACTCGGCTTATGTGATCAGTTAGTCTCTTTAGATAAATTACGAGAAGCAGCTTTATCCTACGCTAAAGAAATCGCTATATCTGCCCCTTTGGCGGTTGAGGCTATTCGAAAAACCCTACGAGGTGACTTAGCTGACCGAGTTGAGATAGCTACCCTTCATGAAGCTAAAGAACAAGCACGCTTAGTCAAATCAGATGATTGGGGCGAAGGAATAGCAGCATCAGCTGAACGGCGAGACCCAGCATTCCAAAGAAAATAGCTAGTAAATTTGCGAGTCAGGAACCCAACTCCCATGAGCTCCATAGGGGACCCGTCTAGGCAAATGGACAATAGCTACTGGATCTGATTCAAAGTCTTGTGCATCTACGATTATTAGCCTTGACTCATTTGAAAGTTCGTTATGAACAATCGCAATAACCCATCCTTCATCCTCTCCTTCTGAATTAGGGTCTGCAGCAAAGACTGGTTCTCCACCCCGTACTTGTTCCCCAAGATGGTGCTCTAAGCACGACCCTGTTCGCAGATCGTATTTCCAAAGAGCTGAACCATAAACAGGCTCTTCGCTGTTACCTTCTCCTGACATTGCCATGAGGTAACCATATTTTGCGTCAAGCCCGACTACTTTATCGGCGACTCTTCCAAAGTCTCCGGGTCGGTCATCTATCTGTTCTTCTGTGACCGTACCTAACGATAAGTCGATGGTCCACCGCCAAAGGCGACCAACTTCAGCATAATCATCTGAACTCTTTCCGAATGCTTCCGGTTGGCGTGACACATGAAGAACAATTGTTTCTCCTTCTTCATGGGCATTCACCGGGTGGAACACGTAGCAAGGATCAATTTCAAACCACTGGACATCCTTGTTGGTCCCATGTCGTGGCATTACCCCTAGTCGAGCGCCCGCAGATGGGTCAAATGCAAATGGAACTCCAGTTTCAACCAATGAAAGGTCTAGGACCAGGGGCAAATCCATGAAAATCACATAGTTTCGTGTCACATTGAAATCATGCATCATCACCATGTTAGGAATTTCAATGCCTTCCATTTGAATTAATTCACCTTCGGAACTGACCCGAAGGTAGGTAAGGTATGGCGATTCGAAAGAGAAATAACTGAAAGCTAACAGTTCTCCCGTCTCAGGGCAGATTTTTGGGTGAGCTGTCATTGAAGTCGTTAAATCACCGCCGTAATTCTCAACACCGATTGTGTTTAGTTCCCCATCAATCTGCCATGGCCAGTGTGCTTCTTCTAGGCAGAGGATTTTCCCAGCGTGGGCGACCACATGTGTATTCGCGTTTGCTCTAGAAAGGTCCTCTAGACCTGCCATTGAGTCAATATTTGGATCGGTAATGTGTGGCGTTTGTACAAATCTATTTCTGTACCATTCAGCTTTTCCTTTTGAGAGGCGAACTCCATGAACCATCCCGTCACCCATAAACCAGTGAGGAGAAGATCCGGATTTCGGGTTAGGACCGGTTCGTAAATACACCCCTTCCAGCTCTGGTGGAATTGCACCTTCAACGAACAATTGGTCTTCTACTAACTCGTCTTGTACCGGTGCCCAATTACCTCGTAAGTGCCACGGTGATTTAGATTCAATTGATGTCATATAGTTGCCTGCTTTCTCTTGATTAAACTCTAAGTCCATCTATTGAAATTTTAAAACTTTTAGCGAAATTCAGCGATTGTTATAATAGATTTTCGTTATCTTAGACTAGGCACATGAGCGAACCTGAAAAATCAAAAATCGTCAATGACTCCAAGATCGCTTTAATTGGAGCTGCTCTAGCTGTAACGGCATGGGGCTCTTCAGGCGTGATAGTGAAATACATCACGGTAAGTTCAACTGAGATAGCAGTGTATCGATTTACTTTTTATGCGATCCTCATGATGCTATTTCTAAAAGTGCGAGGAACCCCACTCACTTTTAAAGCACTCCGCACTTCTCTATGGGGAGGTATCGCCCTTGGACTGAATGTCGCTTTTTTCTTTGAATCTCTTAAGAGAACTACTGTTGTTAACGCAACGATTATTGGATCGCTTCAACCGGTTCTTATTTCTATTTATAGTTACAGAACTTTCGGAGAGAAGATTCGCCGAAAAGATGTCATTGTCGGCATTATCGCTTTATTAGGAACATTTGGAGTAGTTGCAGGTTCCTCTGGGACAGCCGAATGGGATATTACTGGAGATCTTTTGGCTGTTGCGGCGCTTTTCACTTGGGCTGCTTATTTTATTGTGTCAAAAAAAACTCAAGATCTTGTAACCCCTTTAGAATTCACTGCTGCATCAGGGGTCATTACTGGTGTCCTTAATTTCGGGATCGCTTTAATCTTTGGCGTCTCTTTTACTATCCCTTCAAATAAAGATATTTTCTGGATCATTGTGTTAGCGACTGTCGCTGGTTTGATCGGACACTCTCTTATGAACTGGTCACTTGTTCGGATCCCTCTCTGGGTCGGTTCTAGCCTAAATCTCTTTATTCCTGTTGTATCTGCTTTCCTTGCATGGATGTTCTTAGATGAATCGTTGAATTTCATCCAAATTCTTTCAACCTTTGTTGTAGTTTCCTCTCTCGGAGTAATCATGGTTGATCAGGATTAGAAGAGAATCTTGACAAGGTTCGTTTTAATCTACCCGATTTCAGTTCCAAGAATTGAAACGAAGCTCACCATTTCGCCAGGGTAACCACCTAGATTATGGACTAATCCTAAGTTTCTTTCAGTTCTAGGAATACTTCGTTCCTCAGGTGCTTCATTTCGTAGTTGAAGCCAACATTCATAATGCATTCTGATTCCTGATGCCCCGACAGGGTGCCCGAAACTCTTTAACCCTCCATCGGTATTTACTGGCAGGTTACCTTCTAGTCCAAAGTTGCCTTCTAAAACATCATTCCATGCTTCCCCTCTTTCTGAAAAACCTAGATCTTCCATAAGTATGAGCTCAGTGGGTGTGAAACAATCATGTACTTCAGCCATAGCTAAAACATCTTTAGGGTCTGCTATCCCAGCTTGTTGGTAAGCATCTTTTGCAGCGGCTTCGCATTCTGGGAAAGTCGTATAATCGTACTCAGGGTCAATTAATCCTGAACCATTTCCTGAAACAAAGGAAAGAGCTTTGACGAAAAGCGGTTTTTCAGTGTAGTCATAAGCTTTTTCTGCGGGGACAACAATCGCTGCTGCTGCACCATCTGCGACCCCCGCACAGTCAAAGACACTCAAACGTCCAGCTACGGCTGCCATGTTACAAATCTGTTCAGCTGATATTTCCCTGCGAAACTGTGCCAACGGGTTCTTAGCTCCGTTGTAGTGGTTCTTTTCAGCAATTTTTGCTACCACCATTCTCAATTTCTCTTCATCTACACCGTATTTTTCTGCATAGGCGGGGAGGATAAGGCTATACATGGCTGCCGCTGTAAGAGTCCGGTTTGTGCCTGCTGTTGGCATGGGGAACGCGTTAAGTCCCTGATAGCCGCTATCTTTTACTTTCTCAACGCCCACAGCCATAGCAACGTCGTATGCTCCGCTTGCTACTGCATAACAAGCCTGTCGTATGGCTTCAGATCCTGTAGCGCAATAGTTCTCAACTCGTGTGACGGGTTTACCTTCTAATCTCATTGGCATAGATAAAGTCAATCCACTCATTCCGCTTTGAGCTGTCCCTAGCCAATACGCGTCGATGTCTTCAGTGGTTAAGTTCGCTGAGGCAAGGGTTTGGGTAGTTGCGTCAATGACAAGATCGTCTTTGCTTTTATCCCAGTGCTCGCGGAATGGCGTGCATCCGATAGAAATTATGGCGACTTTGTCTTTGATTCCTTTTGATGCCATTGGTGTTCCTTTCCTACCGTACGGGTCGCACTTTCCAAAAATAGTTGTGAATCCCGTCTGCGGTAAAAAATTTTCGGAAAGTCGGTGCGACTTGCATGCCTATGGTTACATCGTCAGGATCAACATCGGTTACTTCAATTGGGATTCGCCCCCCACCATCAAAGTCAACTACAGCGAAAATAACTGGGGGGTTCTCTGAATACACAAGGTGATCTACCGTGAAGGTCGCTACTACCCCGACTTTGTTACTCATTGGTTCTTGCTCCATGGCGTCAATCTGGTCACCTTCATTAACTGATATTCGTGATGGGGGCATGTGGATCAAACCTGTACGATCACCTCTTGATGCTATAAATCCGTGTTTCCAATCTGATTCTCGTACAGCGGCAGCTGCAGAAATACGAGTAGGGCTTGGCCGATTAGGTGGTTGGACTTGAAGCATTCCCTTCCATTGGAGAAATTTCCTATATGTGACAGGTCCACCCTTTGCGATTTGATCTTCCAATGGCGATGTATTTTTTTGGGCGTCGCCTGCTTCGAATATAAGAATTTCTACACCATCAGTTATTGAACAGAGAGCGATCTTTTCTTTAGGTTCTGCGTTCTCAAGCGCTGAGACTAATAGTAAAGCTGACTCAGCAGAACCTGTATTCCCAACTGATAGTGAAAGGTCATCAAGGACTCGATTTACTCCAAGAGTTTGAGCTACTTGTTTTTTGACTCTTTGATTCTGTCCGGCAAGAACTAGTGTGTCAATCGTGTCGGGCTTAAGACCTGCATTGCTTAATGCGTTATCCCATGCACGTGAAACGAGGGTCGAGTACGTTGACTCAACGAATCGGGATTCCCAAGTTTTTGAGGCTTTGTCTTCGGGGGTTCTCCACCGGTCAATGAATTCCTTAGTGATTGAAGATCCTCCCATGTATCGCGCCAGTAGAGTCCCATCCGTTTCATCTCCGACAAGTAATGCTGCTGCACCATCGCCGCTATTTCTTTCATCTTCGCCTGAAGGCAATCCATTTCTCATATCAGATTGGGCTAGGAGTATTTGCCCAGTAGAAGTTAACGCTGTTTTTAATGCTCCAATACTTGATTTTAAACCCCCGCCGAAGTCAAATGCTTCAGTTTCTTCAGGCAGTTGCAGTGCAGAATGAATTACATTCGCGTTCGTTTTTTCCATATATGGAGGGTTCGCAGTAGAAAACCATAGCGCCGATGGTCGGAGGTTGTCCTGTGCTATGAGAAGTAGCCGTGCTGCTTCAAATGCCATTGTGACAGTGTCTTCATCGTGCGCTGCAACTGACCGTTGCCCTTCCGAAGTAGGTGAACTAAAAAATTCAGAGATTTCCGCACGTTCTAAACGTCGATATGGGATGTATGCAGCGGTCCGAAGAATTCCTCTCACAGTTATAGTCTAGTGACTTGATTGCATTCTCAGGGATGCGCTCATTATTCGTTGGGGTTATCCAACGCCTTTTTTGTAGAGTTTCAGCAGATCTTCTTCGCTATCTGCTCCTACAAGGGCATCGGTCCAACGATGGAAACGTTGCCCTCCTTCTTCGTTTCTTCCGAAGTAGAAATGGGATTTAGCTCCTGTTTTCACCGTTTTTTGAATTCTATTTCCCGTGTAATAATCCTCTTCACCTACTACATAACGCAAAAAATCCATAGTTTTTGCAATACTTTCTTTCTGTTCTTCATTCGGAGTGAAAGTAGCTAAGAAGTTCTGGTGGGTAATTGAGGTATCAGGGTCTGCGCCTGGGAAAAGTTGTGAAACCATATATATGTGTCCGCCAGCATCGAAAGAAGCTATGGAAATATGAGGGAAAATGGTCCAAACGCCACTCACGAGTTTTGTGTGAGGCCACTCATCCTCTGGCTGGCCAACTAAATCAAGGAGTCTATGATCTGGAGCTTGAACTCTTTGGTGAGGTCCCCAGTTATCGAAGATCGATTTATTGTTGTAATCGGGTCCAAACGTATCTTTATGGAGAATGGGAAGATGATAGAAATCTAGGTAGCCATCATAGGCTACTTTCCAGTTTGGTCCTTCAAGAGTCTGTTGACCAACAATCTCGCAGTTGCCAAAGTCATGATTCTCTAGATACTCGTCATAACCTGCGAGGAATTCACTGAGGTGCAACTCGCTTCCAGGTGTGATTGAGCCCCAAATGATTCCAATGTGTTCTTGTACATTTAGAGGTGTGAGGCCTAGGCAGGAAACATCTACCTCTCCGAAATCCTCATCATCAAGGATGGCTACGAGGTCTCCGGTTAGGTCATATACCCAAGCGTGATAGGGGCAGGAGAAACTTCGGGATCTTCCACAGCCATTATCAACAAGTTGCGCCCCTCTATGGCTACACATGTTCACGAAGCCACGAACTATGCCATCTTTACTACGGACAAGAATCAATGGAACACCACAAACTTCCATTGCCTTATAGTCACCGGGTTTTTTTAGTTCTGCAGAAAAACCAAGTACCAGAGGTACGCGTGAGAAAATCTTTTCCATTTCAGCTTCCCAGCGATCAGGATCAAAATAATTCTCAACTGGAATCTTAACGACATCGTCGGCAAGGGGTACTGTCCCATTCTCTGCATGATGTATGTGTGTGCGTGCTAACTCGATTAATTTCTCTCTTGACATGTCCCCTCCATGATATCGTATTTAGTTTTGCATGAAATTTATAGTGGTGTCACTTCTGTACAAAAAAATAATTCAATTCCTACAATCACCAGTTTCAACGGCAGTTTCCGATGCTTGCGAAGTTACTTTTTCAAATTCTTCGCTTGAAATACCGTATGAGATACCTTCATTATTCGTAGATCTTGAAAAAACTAAACCTATGACTTCTTCATCTGTATTAACTATTGGTCCCCCTGAATCTCCTGGGGCGACATCTGCGGATAATTCCATCCCTGACCGCACATACGCACCATCTCCATAAATATCAGCTATTGAAATATCTATTAGGCGTTTAATCTCAGAGTGAATAGCCTGAATTTCTTTCCCACTACCGACCATTAAAACAACATCCATGTCTAGGCGTGGCTTACTAGTTTGGAGAGGTTCCTGAGTTATTCTTGAACTATCTAATAATGCAAGATCAGTCTGAAAATCTATAGCTAGTACAAACGAACTAAATTCTCTACCATCAGAGTCTATGAGTTTAAGAGTTTCACTCCCAGCGACAACATGCGCGTTTGTAAGAACTCCTTGTTGAACTAGAACTCCGGTACCAAGCGAATTCTTCCCGCAGACTAATCCTTCAATGACGAAAACCGAGCGTTTAACTTGGTCCATTTCTCCAGACGAAATTAGAGGAACTCTCGGAAGGACACTGCAAGCTGCAATAGCATTACCAAGGAGAAGCAGGGTAATGCTAATCATCGAAAAGACTCTTAGTTCTCTAGGCATATCCAAACGGTAGCGCGTCTCTAGGCGTTATCCCTTTAGGATGATGACTTGATCTATTACTTTTTGGCTATTTACCGAAAAGTGTAGACTTTCACCAATTTGGCAGAGACGATACGAAATGAATGACAGTGAAATAAAGGGTGTTTGGCTCGGACTATCAGGGTATGTTCTTTGGGGTTTATCCCCTATTTTTTGGAAAGCTCTAAACAACGTCGCCGCTCTCGATATTCTTTCGTGGAGAATTATCTGCACATTTATCTTCGCAATCTGTTGCAACGGGCTGCTCAAACTCTTTAGCGAAAAAGAGGTCGGTAATTTCCTCTCTTTCGAAAATAGATTCTCTATAGTTGCGGGTCTTTTAATTGCTTTCAACTGGGGGATGTTCATATGGGCGGTTGAGACTGACCATGTTGTAGATGCTTCTCTGGGATATTTCATGAATCCTTTAATGAGCGTTTTTCTCGGAGTTGTTTTCCTTAGAGAAACTCTTCGGTTAGCTCAATGGGCTTCCGTTGCGCTTGCAGGGCTCGGGGTCATTTGGCTCACGATTTCATTAGGGTCATTTCCATGGATCTCCATAACTCTCGCAATTTCATTCGCGTTTTACGGGCTAATACGGAAAGTAGCGCCAGCCGGACCCCTTAAGGGGCTCACTATTGAAACCACTACACTTTTTGTACCTGCGATTCTTTTGCTTCTGATCCGAGGAAACGTATCGGAGAACCTTAGCTATAACACCTCTACCACTATTCTGATCATTCTCTCAGGAGTAGTAACAGGTGTCCCTCTTCTACTATTCGCCTCTTCAGTACGAAAAATCCCATTAAGCATCCAAGGACTTTTGCAATATGTAACACCAACAATCCAATTCCTTCTAGGTGTTTTTGCCTACAACGAGGAATTTGATGATAAGCGCTTTTTCGGTTACGCGATCATATGGACTGGATTATGCATTTTTGCCTTTGATAGCTTCCGATTCAACGAAATGAACCGTACTTCATCAAAATAGTTTCAAAAAAATTGATTCTTAACGTATTCTTACCTAACTCTAACGAGACGTTTACTACACTAAGTAACAATATGGACCTACTCCAATTGAAAGGATGGTCCAATGACCAAGTTAAATCTAAAGAAACCCTTTGTTACGGCGGTGATTTCTTCAGCGGTGTTTGCGAGCGCAATTGTTGCTATTCCGCTTATTGCTTCGGCGCAGAATGACACGACTGAAGCAACGGAAGAAATTTCTAATGAAGACAACGAAAACAGTAAAGTTGACCGAGATCGACCAGATCGAGAGGGTAAGAACAGAAAAGGTTTCCACGTGATCGGGGAAGTTATTGAATCGCTAGGGCTTGAAAAAGAAACCCTGCGAGCTGGGATCGAAAGTGGTCAGACGCTCGGTGAGATTGCCGAAGCAAACGGCATTGCGTCTGAATCAGTGATGGAAACGATTGTCAGTTTGATTACTGACCGTCTGAACGAAGCCGTAGCTGAAGGAAAAATCACAGGTGAAGAAGCTCTTGAAAAGGCAGTTCATATCCAGGAAAGAGCTGAGAAGATAGTAAATTCACCTTTTGGTGAAGGCAAAGCTGACCGAGATCGACCAGACCGAGAGGGTAAGAACAGAAAAGGACGATTTGGAAGTCCGCCCCGAAGCTGAACATAATCCAGCGGACAACACCCTTACCGGCTTGCCCCCACTACCGGTAAGGGTGTTTTGCTCTGTTAAAGGCCCCCTTAATCATGACTGAAGATCCGATTCTGTTTGTGCCCGAAAGCTGCTAGTGAAGTAGTCTTGATCCATGCGTGCATGGCAAGTTAAAGAATTGGGAAACCCGGCAGACGTTTTAGAACTCAATGAGATACCTGACCCTCCAGATCTCCAATCTGGCGAAGTGCAGGTCTCAATTCAATCTGTTGGAATTTCATTCCCTGATGTACTTCAGTGCAGAGGGGAATACCAGATCAAACCTTCGCTACCTTGGGTGCCAGGCGGGGAAAGTGCTGGGGTTATAACTGCAATAGCAAACGATGTTAAAGACTTTGGTATCGGAGACAGGGTAATGATGCTTGGTGGGGGCTTAGTTGAGAAAGTGAATACGTCTTCATTCGGTTTGTGGAAAATACCAGAAAACTTTGCCTTTGAAAAAGCAGCAGCTGTGCCCGTGAATTATGGAACAACTTGGTTCGCTCTTCATGAACGAGCTTCGCTTCAAGCTGGAGAAACGTTATTAATCACCGGTGCAGCGGGAGGTACAGGATCGGCGGCTATCCAACTTGGTAAGGCGGCAGGAGCGAAGATCATTGCGATCGCTGGTGGCGAAGAGAAAGTTGAGCAAACACTTCGTTTAGGAGCAGATCATGCCATTGATCACCAGTCGACTCCAGATTGGGTGGATGAAGTCCGAGCGTTAAGCGATGGAGGTGTTGACGTTGCTTACGATCCAGTAGGTGGCGAAACTACGCATCAAGTACGAAGGTGCATGGCTTGGGATGGAAGATTACTGATAATAGGATTTGTAGCTGGGATACCTGATTTGCCTGCAAATCATATGCTTCTCAAAAACTACAGTGTCGTAGGTGTCCATTGGGGTGCTTCTCTAGGACGCAATCCTGCATCTTTGAGCAATCAAATGGTTTCTGTTCTTGATTTAGCTGAATCAGGGGCGGTTGACCCGCTAATTTTTCCTCCATACGAGTTTGGTGAGGGAGCCATTGCTATTCAGGATCTAGCTGACCGGAAAACATGGGGTAAGGTTATCGTTCGTGTCGGATGATCCTACTAACAAGAGGTACAAACACCTAGACGTAAAGCGTGATGGACGAGCCCTACATGTCTCAATAAATAATCCTCCAATCAATCTAATTACAAAGTCTTTACTCATTGATCTTATAAAGTTTTCTCAATGGGCTGAGGAAGATGAAGGAAGCACAATTGTTGTTCTAAAGAGCAATAATCCTGATTTCTTCATCGCACATTTTGATGTTGAAGCTCTTCTAGAGATGGATGCTGAATCACGAACAGGTGCCGTTAATTCATTAACGGTTTTCGATGAAATGTGCGGGAGATTCCAAACGATGCCGAAAATAACCATATGTGTTATTGAAGGTAGGGTTGGTGGTGGTGGAAGCGAAATCGCCATGTCCTGCGATCTCCGCTTCGCTGCTCTTGACTCTGCAGTTATGAACCAAATGGAAGTTCCTATCGGGATCATCCCAGGAGGTGGGGGGACTCAAAGATTACCTAATTTGATTGGTTATCCTCGAGCG
>JASLWO010000008.1 GCA_030740795.1 Acidimicrobiales bacterium
AAAACGACTGTCTACAGAATAGGTTTAGGTATTTTCTGGTTATTGTGTGTGGTAGTAGATGGCTCCGGCGTTTGTTAGCCCGGAGATGGTTGTTCCAGGAGCGCCGATGATGAGGTCGTTGCCGATGACTGCTATGGCGGATCCGAACAGTCCGTTTGTTTGACTGCTGCCCCCGTAAAGTTGTTTGAGGTGACCGGACCCAGAAGCGTATATCGGCGTATTCATTGGGGTGTCAAAATCCACTCCCCAAGTCCCATGATGTGTTGAACATGCTCCGACTCCTGTGGCTAAGGTGCACCAGATCTTATATTCGCCTATGAAAGGCATCCATGTCGAGTCTGTTGGATCTGCATGATCTGCGCTTACTGGGGTTGAGTCGCTTATGACAATTACTAACGAAACTGCGAGCATAGCTATCAGTGAAATACCACATGAGAAGAGGCGTTTTATCTAGGGTAGCGTGGCGGAGAAGCGTAAAGATGATGACGGTTCCATGGTATTATTATACTTCGGCAGTTGTGAAATTTTTCTTCGCCTCACCTTTCTCATATATCTTCAGTTAAGGGTGTAGAAGCACAAAGCGGTGGTTAGAATCACGTGATGTCTAAGATTTGCCAAGTTACTGGGCGTAAGCCAGCTTTCGGGAACAATGTGTCTCATTCACATCGTAAAACCCGTCGCCGGTGGAACCCGAATATTCAGATAAAGCGCTTCTGGGTTCCTAACGAGAAGCGTTGGGTGACCTTGACTGTTAGTGCGAAAGGGATCAAAACCATTAATAAGAATGGGATTGAAAGTGTTTTGGCAGATATGCGCAGGCGAGGGGAGAAAGTCTGATGCCCGCAGGAAGCGATAAACGCCCAGTTATTAAACTCAAATCAACTGCTGGGACTGGGTACACGTATGTGACTAATAAAAACAAGGTCAATACCCGCGACAGGATAGAATTGAAGAAGTACGATCCTATTGTACGTAAACACGTAATCTTCAAGGAAGAGAAGTAAGAACTTCTCTGCCAACTGGCATGAAACTTAGCATTGACGAACAGCGCGACATTCTAGATAACGCTCTTCTTGCTGATGATGTAACATCGGCTCTTTGGGAATTTGTGGAGAGTGGTCTAGCTGATGAGATCCTTCCAGAGTTACCTGCGTTGCGTCTTGAGCAGGATCCGATTCATCAACATAAGGAAGTGTTGTCGCATACCATTGCTGTCACTGCGAAAACCCCGGATGATCTTGTTGTTCGCTTAGCGGCGTTATTTCACGATATTGGTAAACCAGCGACGCGTTCGTTTAAGCATGGTGGGGTTACGTTTCGCCACCACGAAGTTGTTGGTGCAAAAATTACGAAAAAGAGGCTGAGAGTCTTAGGTTACGAGGAAGAAATAGTGAAGGATGTTTCTGAGATAGTTCGGCTTTCAGGACGGTTCAAAGGGTACGCCGAAGGTTGGGGCGATGCGGCTGTTCGCAGATACGCCAGAGACGCAGGTCACCTTCTAGGAAAACTCAACATGCTCGTCCGGTCCGATTGCACTTCCAGGCATGACCATATTCATCAAGAGATTCGACACCATGTTGATGATTTGGAACGTCGGATAGGGGAGTTGGCCGAAGTTGACCGGCGGTCGGCTGAACGCCCACTTATAGATGGGGATGAGGTTATGGATATTTTAGAGCTTGGCCCAGGCCCTGAAGTAGGGAAAGCAATCAAGTTTTTGTTGGAACTCAGGCGTAATCAACCCAGTTTGGACCGCGAGGGGACAGAATCAAAGCTTCATGAATGGTGGAGCGGTTACCAGAGTTGATCTGTGTATGTGTCCGTTCCAACGATTGTGGGTATGAAAGGTGCAGCTAGTACAACGCTGGCAAGACCCGAATCGTTTACCTGATCGGCGTAGCCTTTGAAAAGGTCCCAAATTTCTCGAGGGTCTTTTTCTAAGAAAAACATTTGATTGGTTCGTTCCTCATTACCGGTCGGGGAGCCAAGATCCATTGGAGCGTTCCCGTCAATGTCATCGTTTCTAGGGATTGGTTTCCAATTCACGCACGATGCGACAGGCGACCCAGGTGAGAGAAGCGATGGAAGGGCAGTGGAGTTGAGAAATTCTTGCAATTCTTCCTCTGTTGTTCCTTCTGACCGGTCAAGGAAGACATTTCCTAGTCCTTTGTAGGGGTGGTCAAAGGAGAGTTCAATGGGGACATGTTCTTCGTCACGATAGTAAGCCCATGGGGTATTGAACATAACGGTGTGGGCGTGCTGGCGTTCCGGGAAACCCCGGTCATTGGCATACAGGTCCCATACTTGTTCGGCGGCCCATTTGAAATGTTCATCATGTTTTCCTTCAAGAACAAAGTAGGTGGCTAGGTACGTGCCCCTATCAACGGGTGTAGTGACGTTACTGTCTTCAGGGAAACGGAGATTTTTGAGTTCGCGTGTCGCTACCCATCGTTTCCCAGCGAAAAGCCATGGGCCGATGAGGCAACCAGCGTAGAAATGGTCTCGTTCATACCAGCGGTTGTATGCAACTTCGTGGCCTTTGTTCGGATCTACGAGCGTGTAGAGCATGCTTCCTGCTCGGACGGGGTATTCATTCATGGGATCTCCTTCGATTTCGGTTCTTCTTAAGGTGTAGCAGATTCTTCTCTTACGTGCCGTCAAAGTCGGGTGCGCGTTTTTCCATGAAGGCTGTTATGCCCTCTTGGTAGTCTCGACTTTCATAGCAGGCGGTTATGGCATCCTGAACTTGTTGTTGCGTTGTGTGACCTTTGAGATTCGCCAGGCTTGTTTTTCCAGCGGTGAGTGATTGAGGGGCGAGTTTGCAGATTTGTGCGGTGAGCGCGTCGATGGTGTCGATGAGAGATGAGGTGCTAGTTACCTGGTGGATGAGTCCGATTCGGTAGGCTTCATAGGCGTCAATAGTCGTTGCGGTGAGGAGAAGGTGGCGGGCATTCGCATCTCCGATTGCGTGAACGAGTGATTTTACGGCTGGGTGCGGGAAAGCTATGCCAAGTTTGGCAGGTGGAGCGGCAAAGGTCGCATCGTCGCTGGCGTAGCGCAGGTCGCATGCGAGGGCGATAGCTAAACCCCCGCCGCGACATGCACCTTTGATCATAGCAATTGTGGGTACGGGCGTATTTTCGAGCGCTTCGTGTGCGTCAGCTTCTGCTTTGTCGTAGGTACCTGCGTTTTCTCCTGTTCGTAGTTCCGCGAATTCAGAAATGTCTGATCCTGCTCCGAAGGCTTCGTCTCCATCACCATGAACAATCATCACGCGGATTCCTGCATTGACGAGTTTCGCGATTGCCGCTGGTATTTGTTGGTACATAGTCAGATTCATCGCATTACGGTTCAGTGGGTTGGCGATGGTTAACCACCCGATCTCACCAGATACGGTTGTGAGGATTTCGCCTTTAGGATTTTGTTTCATTGAACCTCAGAGATTTTTTGTTTATCCGATGATACTGACTCGGGTACCGAGCGTCACATGTTCAGCAAAGATGGCAATGTCTTTGTTATGCATCCGTATGCAACCATTGGAAACAGCGGTTCCTGAAGGAGAAGAACGTCAATTCATTTTCTTCGCTATTAACGAGTATTACTGGAAGATTGATTGGGTACTTACTGCAATAGAAGGCGAATCCGTAAGCCAACTTGACTATGACCTGACAACATCAGGAACACTCAAGTCAGCACAGAAAGTATCATCACAAAACGAGGACTCTTGTCCGGAATCACCATTATTTACCGGATAAGAACCTCAGACTTCTAGTATTCCTCGGTTTATTAAATCCGTTACTGCGTCATCGGGCATCTCAAGAACTTCCGCAGCTATTTCCCGTGTTTCCCCAGCTAAATCTGGAGCGGGGAAAGTAATGGGGCCACCCATGCGTTCACTTACCCACGCTGGACCTTCTAATTTCATATACCCAACTCCTGGTTGATCGATTTCCAATGTCCAACCACGGGCTTCAAGATGCGGATCCTCAAGCATCTCCATGCCAATAATCATCGGCCCGCACGGAACATCAACATCTTGCAACAAATGGAAAACGTCATCACGGTTCTGAATACTGGTCCAAGTAGCAAGATGTGATTCGATAAGGTCCTTGCTTTCTAATCGCCCTTCAACAGTATTGAACGCTTCCCTTAGCGCCCATTCTGGCGCACCCATTGCATTCACCAGCGACATCCACTGCTGGTCTGTATCAATGGAAATAACAACCCATTGTTCTTCACCTTGGCATTGGAATGGGCCGCGGGGAACGCGTTGCTCATGCCGATTCCCCTGAGGACCGGTAGAGCCAGGTAGCAGGCTTTCTTGCAAAAGCTTCCCTGCGATCATGTTCACAACCACTTCCACTTGAGCGATCTCAGTATGAGTGGCATCTCCAGAGGCATCACGGCCAATAAGTGAAGAGATCCCCGCAAGAGCACATAACCGACCAGCAGCATGATCAGGAAAAATCGTACCATTCGTTGCCGGATCATCATCATCGTCATAATCCCAAAGATGCAACAACCCCCCATAGGTTTGCGTTGTAGGCCCGTACCCAGTCCAGTGACTATTCGGACCCCGTGAGCCAACTAACTGACTGCTTATCATGACAATATTCGGATTGATTTCTTTGAGATCCTCGAAACCCAAACCCAATGATTCCATCACCCCAGTAGCACTATTTTCAACAAGCACATCAGATTTTGCTACTAACTCATGGACGATCGCTAGCCCTTCCTCAGTTTTTACGTTGCAACCAAAACTGCGTTTACTCCGTGAAGAGGAGACAAACGATGGGGACGTCTCACTTAATGCCACCAAGCGAATGAAATCAGGGTACGTTCTTGTTTCGACTTTGATAACATCCGCCCCGTATTCACCAAGTAAACGCGATGTTTCCACACCAACACCGCCAATGCCGAAATCAAGGACACGAACACCCGACAAGGGGTACTCAGCTTGACCACGAGGCTTATCAGCCAACAAGCGTGAACCTTCGAAGGTAAATCCGGTGTGTTCATCTAAATCAGGTGCGCGTTGTGTGAATCCATGCCGGACACCATCAAGTTCAAAGAACCCTGAAGCGATTAGTGCTTTCTCCCCGTTAGCTACCTCAGTTTCAGTGAACGTGCCCCGCGCCCCTAAATGGGGTTCTTGGAGAACCTCACTAGTTTTTAGAAGAGGGGTGAGTACTATCCCGCGATTCTGTCCCTCTATACAGATATCAAGCATTTTTTTGTCAGCGAAAAATTCGCTATACGCAGGATTTAAAACATCAGCGTTCATTATCCTATTCCCGACCTGAGACCAGAATTCCATGTCACCAAAAGCTTCGGGCCGTCCCATCCAATCCCACAACGACTCCCATTGTCTCGGACTCAAAATCACCATACGCACCCAGCCATCAAGACACTCAAAAATCGGATACATGAAACCACCACCTTGACGCACTTCGTTATAGGGGTGGTCGGCAGAACGCAAGACAGAAGCATTCGAGTACGACCAATCTGTTGTAGCACCCGCGGCCGTCATGACGGCAAGGTCAATATGTTGCCCTTCACCAGTTCGCGATTTCTGATAGAAAGCAAGAACCGTAGCCACAGCAGCTGAAATAGAAGCAACATCTGTGGCTAGAGTTGTCGGCGGCAGAAGCGGTGATTTAGGTGCTATTCCTGCTTTGAACATCATTCCGCTCATCGCTTCAAGCACATCATCGTTTGCGAGAAGGTCAGCGTACGGTCCAAAATATCCGAAAGGTGTAATAGAAGTGATCACCAAACCAGGGAATTTATTTACAACAAAATCAGGTTTTACTTCTCCAAGGTTTGACCCACTTTCAATCCAAACATCGGCTTCTCCAAGCAATTGAAGGAGCTTTTCTGATCCTTCTTCCGTTGCGCAATCTATAACAACACTAGATTTGTTTGCATTACGCCAAAGAAAACCTAAACTTTCGCCATTAGGGGAGAACGGGGCGACCCTTCGCAAATCTGAACCCTGTGGAGGCTCAACCAAAACAACATCCGCACCTAGGTCAGATAGAAGCCTTCCGCATAATTCGCCACGGTTATTTGTTGTGTCAACGACTCGTAAACCTTCAAGTGGGCGTTCCACTAGTTACCTCCTTGCCCAGCCAACGTTAGAAACAAGTGTTGCAGATTCTGAGTACTCGGCAAAATGGAAATACCCGTCAATTTTTAAATCTATGCGTTGACGTCAACTACGACCCGTCCACGGATGTTTCCTTGCAGGATTTGTCCGGCAACGTCAATAGCATCACTGAGTCCAACGACTTCTGTCATCTGTTCCAATTTCTCAGGATCTAAATCTGTCGCCATGCGATCCCATGCTTGCTTCCTACGAGCAAATGGTTCATAGACAGAGTTAACTCCGACAAGAGTCACTCCGCGTAGGATGAACGGCATAACTGATGTTGGCAGATCAGCTCCCTGAGCCAACCCACAAGCTGCAACACATCCATGAGCGTTCGTTTGCGCTATGGCATTAGCTAACGTGTGGCTTCCTACAGCATCAACGACACCTGCCCAACGGGTTTTCTGCAACGGACGCGGATTCTCTTCACCTAATTCAGACCGATCAACAATTTCACTAGCTCCAAGATCTGTTAAATAACCAGATTCTTCAGGTCGCCCCGTTGAAGCAACAACTTCGTAACCTAGCTTCGCCAGAATAGCGACAGCTGTGCTTCCCACCCCACCAGACGCGCCGGTAACAAGAACGGGTCCTTGACCTGGGGTAACGCCATGCTCCTCAAGAGCTAAAATACATAGCATGGCCGTGTACCCAGCTGTTCCTATCGCCATTGCCTGAAGGGTACTGAAAGCTTCAGGTAGCGGAACCAGCCAGCTCGCATCTAACCGAGATTTTTGGGACAAACCACCCCAATGTGCCTCTCCAACTTCCCAGCCATTGAGAACCACTTTGTCCCCAATCGCATAATCAGGGCTTTCACTGGACGAGACCGTGCCAGCCAAATCAATCCCGGGAATCATGGGATAATTCCGGACAACACCTGGCTTACCCATGATTGCTAAACCATCTTTGTAATTGACAGTTGAATACTCAACATCAATTCCAACATTGTGTTCCGGCAAGTCAGCTTCATTAAGATCTGCGATTTCAGCAGATACGTTCTTCTCTTCATCTTGGGTTAAATAAATGGCTTTAAACATGACAAAGAGCCTAGATGGTCATCACCATTCAAACCACACTAAGAGAAAAAAATAGAAAAGTATTAAAGGTCTTAAATTCTTTTCTCATCGTATGTATCTGGTTCAAGGAAAATAAACTTTGCGAGAGGCTCAACGGCGCGAATCTGTTCCTCAACAGCGTCAACGGCATCGCTAATACCTGAAGAAGAAAAATCGTCTCTAAATTCTATTTTTGCTGCTATGAGCAAGGTCTCTGGACCAAGATATTCTGTCCTCATCCCGATGAGCCGTACTACATGGTGGGAGTTAGTGATAGCTGCTTCAATTTTGGAGGTTTGCTCGGGTAGGGCACTCTCCCCAATTAAAAGGCTTTTCGTTTCGATAGCGAGAACAGCTGCGATTAATCCGAGCAGAATCCCTATAGATAAAGTCCCTATTCCATCCCAGACAGCGTTACCAGTCGTATCAGCTATCAATACACAAACGAAAGCTATGGAAAGACCCATAAGGGCACCGAAGTCTTCAAGCAGGACCACTGGCAATTCCGGTATCCGCGACCTACGAATAAAATTTCTCCAAGAGTGGTTGCCTTTGTACTGCCGTGATTCCTTAACGGCTGTCCGAAATGCATAAGCTTCCATGCACATAGCAAACAAGAGAATAGCTAGCGCCCAACCCAAAGACTCAATTTCATGCGGGTGTTGAATCTTTTCGATACCTTCATAAATCGCATACATCGAACCGAGTGAAAAAAGCACAAGCGAAACTACGAAAGCCCAGAAGAATCGTTCTCTCCCGAAGCCAAATTGACGTTTAGCCGACGGTAACTTCTCAGAACGCTTTTTTCCTAGAAGAAGTAGAGCTTGGTTACTGGTATCAGCGAGGCTATGAACCGCTTCAGCAAGCATCGCCGAAGAACTCGTAATAATAAAACCAAAGAGTTTCCCTATCGCAATCGTAAAATTAGCAATGAAAGCAGTAACAATAGTCTTTGTCCCCCCGGTTGCTGCCATAGCCGATCCTCCTTTAACGGACGCTCCTCTTAGAAAAATTCCCTAAGTGGGAGTGTATTGGGCTAACCTGCCTCTCATGACGATGATCTTCGATACTCCAAAGGACCTGCTTGGCACAGAAGGGACAGAACTTGGAAGAACGGACTGGCAAGAAATCACACAAGAACGAATTAACCTTTTTGCCGAAGCTACAGGAGATCATCAATGGATTCATACCGACCCTGGCAGGGCAAAGGACGGACCATTCGGAGCGACAATAGCCCATGGTTATTTAACCCTTTCAATAACAAACCTGTTTCTTCCTGACTTGTTACAAGTAACACAAGTATCGATGGGAATTAATTACGGTGTTAACAAGGTTCGTTTCCCTAACCCAGTAACTGTAGGTTCACGGGTGAGAGGCCATGGAGCGATTACCGAAGCTACTGAAATAGCTGGGGGAGTGCAAGTGATTGTTTCACTAACCGTGGAGATAGAAAATAGTACGAAACCCGCCTGTGTCGTTGAGAGTATCAGCCGGTTCCTTACCTGACGCTCTGGGCTTAGTCTATTAATAATTCGGATACCCTTGAACTATGGCGAAACGAAAGACGAGAACACCGAAGGTTCCCGCTTCCTTACCTCCAGTACAGCAAGGGTTAGTGAGTCCGAGACGGAATGTCCCAAGTTCCATTACCCGCCCTCCGTACGCCCTAACAGGTGACCCCGGACCATCCATCCTTCCTCTGGTTCGAACACAGAGTGAAATCGAATCAATGCGCAAGGCCGGCTCAATAGCTGCAGAGGTGCTACTACGCGTAGGCGAAAAAGTTGAGGCAGGAACCACAACCGACGAACTTGACCAGGTCGCCCACGAAGAAATTGTTCGTCTTGGCGCATATCCAAGCCCGCTCAATTACAGAGGTTTTCCCAAATCAGTTTGTACTTCAGTGAACGAAGTTGTATGCCACGGGATCCCAGATAGTCGCCAAATGCAAGATGGCGACATTATAAATATTGACGTAACTGTTTTCTATGAGGGCGTACATGGAGATACGTCAGTTACATTCCTCGTTGGCGAAGTAGATGAATATAGTCAACACCTTGTGAATGTAACCCGAAACGCCCTTGACAAAGGGATACAAACTGTTCGTAACGGATCAAGGGTCTGCGACATTGGTCAGGCCATAGAAAAATATGCTCATTCAAACCGATTAAGTGTCGTCAGAGAGTTCATAGGGCATGGAGTAGGGCCAGAATTCCATAGCGCTTTGGCCATCCCTCACTATTACGACCGGCGAGCTGACACGGAACTTCTCACTGGAATGAGTTTCACCATCGAACCAATGCTGAATCTAGGCGGCAACGCTCTCCATATGTGGGACGACACATGGACAGTTGTCACCACAGATGGTCGCAGATCTGCACAATTTGAACACACTCTTGTCGTCACTGACAATGGTTGCGAAATTCTCACCAAGACCTCTTCAGGAACTATTCCGTCAGAAGTTTTCGCTGGATAATAGAGCAACCTGACTGTACGGGTTGCAAAATAAATAAAAATTGGCTTACATATAGAAATGCCACATGAGGGAAAAACCCGAATAACTCTTATCCGTCATGGAGAATCAAACGTTACTGTGGACAGAATTCTTGGCGGTGAGAAGAGTTGCACAGGTCTCAGCGACCTTGGAAGAAACCAAGCACAAGCTTTGAGAGATCGATTAAGTAATGAAAAAACAAATATAAACGCCTTGTACGCGAGCACAATGCCTAGAGCTATGGAAACAGCGAAAATAATTCAACCAGTTCTTAACGTAGATGAGCTACTACTCGATTCAGAACTAGTTGAACACCGTCCCGGCGACGCGGATGGAAAACACTACGATGAACTAGAGAAACTTTTTGGAGAAAGCGACTATTACGGACGACCTCATACGTCTTTCGCTACAGGAGCAGAAAGTCTCCATGGTTTCCACTACAGAGTCTCAACTGCCTTAGAAAACCTCATTGGAAAGCATGTAGGGGAAAGCGTAATGATTGTCTGCCACGGCGGAGTGATAGATGTAGCGTTACGCCAATTACTTGACCTCCCCCGAAGGGGACAATTTGACCTCTGGACATTAAACACATCTTTGACTGAATTTGTAGTTGGTGATGCTGAAACTAAAAGAGGAAGGTGGGTTTTGCTCAGATATAACGACCATGCGCATTTAGCCGGTCTTCCCTTCGCTACGAACACGGATTCGTAGCGAAGATAACCAAGGTAGGGCTCAGGCACCTAAGCTAGAGACGTGCTCACGGAAAAAGACATTGAAAAATTTAATTCGGATGGGGTCATTCACGTCACGAATGCCATTGATGACAAATGGTTAGATTTGCTCGCTGAAGGAATAGAACGAAATAAGACCGACCGAGGTGAATGGTCCTGCGATTACACCCAACCCGGCGATCCGGGGGAATTCTGGGATGATTACTGCAATTGGCAACGTTTCAGTGAATATAGGCAAGTGCTATTTGAATCACCCCTAGCTGCGTTAGCCCAGCAGGTCACAAGGTCAAACCAAATACGTCTTTTCCATGAACACGTACTTGTCAAAGAGGCACAAACGAATGAAATAACTCCATGGCATCATGATCAACCTTATTACTGTGTTAATGGCGATCAATTAGTTTCAACATGGGTGCCACTCGATCATGTTCCCAAAGCAACAGCTATGCGTTTCTTAGCGGGATCTCATCATGGCCCACTGTATGTCCCACGCCGCTTTCAAGACCATGAACCATACGACTATGAAGGATTTCTCGAAATGCCAGTCATCAACGAAAAACACGATGCGCAGCGGATTCATTCATGGGAGATGAACCCCGGGGATGTGCTTATTTTCCACATGCGCACACTGCATGCAGCTGGGGGTAGCAAAGCTCGGAGGAGAGCTTTTGCTGCGAGATGGTTAGGAGATGACGCTATCTATGCCTCCCGACCCGGTCCCACATCCCCTCCATTCCCTGGATTAGATCTAGAACTAGATGAGGGAAACCCAATGGATCATTCACTTTTCCCAATTGTGCAAGGGTAATCAGAAAGTGGTTACATGCCCACCATTCACATCAAGACTCGTTCCGGTGCAAGCCACAGAAAGGTCTGAAGCGAAAAACACAACGGAACCACAGATTTGTTCTGAATCAGGAATAAACCGTAAAGCTATTTCGTTAGCGACCTTGTCATATTCAATTTGGTAGGAAGTCTCGTTTTGTTCAGCGAGGCTATGAAGATAGAACTTCACCGAATCACCAAAAATAAAACCTGGGCAAACCGCATTTACCCTAATTCCGTCGGGGCCAACCTCATGGGCCATGGTCCGAGTCATTGATGTCATTGCCGACTTTGCTGCAGCGTAGGCCCCAAACAAGGGCTTGTTAGTTCTAATAGACATTGTCGAAATATTAATAATCGATCCTTGACCTTGTGATCGCATGGTAGGGAGTACAGCCCTACTCATTTTCAAAGCAGATGTGCAATTAATTTCTAGGCTCGCATACCAAGAATCCAGTTCCATGTCTTCCAGCGTTGCAAACGGGGGTTGAGAAAAAGCGTTATTGACAAGAACATCAATACTTCCAAACTCGGAAAGCGTAGCTTCAATTAGGGCACTAATTTGCTCCAAATCAGTCACATCCGTTGGTATTGCTAATGCATTACCCCCCAAAGCTCTGACTTCATCGGCAACACTTTCTACTTTTGATGGTGTGCGTGCGGCAAGAACAACCGAAGCTCCTTCTTTAGAACAAGCAAGTGCAGCATCACGTCCCATTCCTGGACCAATGCCTGAAATTATCGCTACTCGCCCCTCTAAAAGTCCCATGATGAATCTCTCTTTCTTATGGTTGACCTACCATATCATTCTGATCAGCTTTGGTATGGGGGTAATCCTTCCATTGCCCGAAGTAGGTTGATTCTTTCTGATAGCGGTGGGTGTGTGTTAAACATGTCGTTCATACGTTTGCCTTTATGGCCCTTCTCATGGTCATCGGGTGATTCAATCCATAAATGACTCGTAGCATGTGAAGTTTTTCGGACGACAGTAACATCACGGTCTAGTTTTTCAAGAGCCATACGAATCCCAGATGGGTTGCGCGTTAATTCCACTGCAGTTGCATCTGCAAGTTCTTCTCGGCTACGGCTCACTGCCGCTTTCAACAATCCAGCAGCGAGAGGAGCTAAAACGCTTACAAACAAAAACGCGAATAAAACGATTACCATCTGTGGCCCACCTCCGCTGTTATTGTTGTTCCGTCGGCTTCCACCTAGACCTCCCCAGAACGTAATCCGCCAAAATAAATCTGCAAGTATTGCAACAGCTCCAGCAGTTGCAGCCGCAATGGTCATCACCCGAATATCATAATTTTTGATGTGGGCCATTTCGTGGGCAATAACGCCTTGGAGTTCGTTTCTATCCATTTTTTCTAGAAGTCCCGTAGTTGCTGCAATGGCGGCATGATCAGGGTCTCGGCCTGTGGCAAAAGCATTTGGTGCTGGATCAATGACGATGTACACATCGGGTTTAGGCAAACCAGAAGATAAGGACATTTCTTCCACGAGGTTATGGAGTTGAGCATATTTATCAGGATCAGCTGGAATAGCTCCGGTTGCCCGCAAAGCAAGACTTGATGATTTCCGGTACTGGAAAAAAGTTAACAAGCCTGAGAAGATCAGTGCAAAGATTCCGAATCCAATGAAACCGGTTAAGACAAGCTCTATTAGGCAAGATACGAAAAAAACTAGAAAGAAACTTGCTAGCAGAAGCCAGCGAGTTGATCGTTTATTTTTCTTTTGTAGTTCGCGAAAGTCTGTACTCATACGTTCACATTATGCACCGAACTAGGCTAAGTTGCAGACGTGGAACAAAAGAAGATAATAATTGATACGGACCCCGGTCACGATGATGCGATTGCCATCTTGCTCGCATTAGCTTCCCCAGAACTCGACGTTCTCGGCGTGACCTGCGTTGCAGGTAACGTCCCACTTCATCACACGGCAAGAAATGCGTTACTCATATGCGAATTAGCGAACCGCCCTGACGTCAAAGTATTCGCTGGTTGTGACAGACCGATGGTGCGCAAACTCGTTACAGCTGAAGCTATCCATGGCGAAACTGGTTTGGATGGCCCCAAATGGGAACAACCCAAAATAGAGCTTCAAGAACAACACGCCGTTGATTGGCTTATAGAAACACTCATGGAAGCCGATGATGGAGAAATCACTTTATGTCCGGTAGGTCCACTTACCAACATCTCTATGGCACTCGTGCGAGAACCACAAATAGCTACGAAAGTAGACCAAATAGTAAGCATGGGAGGCGGTTATTTCGTAGGTGGAAATGTTACCCCAGCAGCCGAATTTAATATTTATGTTGACCCGCACGCAGCTGATGTCGTGTACCGCAGCGGAATACCAATAGTTGCCATGCCTTTGGATGTAACACATAAAGCATTAATGACAGAAGAATGGATTCAATCACTGCAAGACCTAGGAACTGAAGTCGGAACCAAATCCTCCCAATTGCTTTCCTTCTATAACCGCTTTGATTTAGAAAGGTATGGAATGGCTGGAAGCCCAGTACATGATCCAGCTACCATCGCATACCTCATCAACCCCGATTTATACACCGGAAAGGACGTGTACGTCGAAATAGAAACACGTTCGAGTTTGACTATGGGAATGACCGTCGTTGACTATTGGGGTGCTCGTAGGAAAGACCCAAACTGTCTATGGGTTTCAGCGGTAGACGACACAGGCTTTTTCGAATTGATGTACGAAAGACTGTCAACATTATAAATCTCCTAAATTCGCTGTTATCTCTGTTGGCAATTCACACAATATGTTGTGCCACGACCATCGAGAACGGTTCTCTTTAAGACTCCTCCGCACGCATAACAAGGTTCGTTCCACCGTCCATAGCAAAGAAGGAACTCCTGATTTTTCCCTTGAACACCTTCTACATTTACGTAATCACGCAAGGTCGTGCCCCCATTATCTAAAGCAATCAAAAGAACATTTTTGATTTCCGCATGAAGCCTCTTGGCCTGGTTTTTAGATATCTTACGAGAGCCCGGATGAATACCAGCGCGGAAACATGCCTCATCCGCATAAATATTGCCCACTCCAGCAACCGGCTTTTGACTCAGCAATTGTGTTTTTACCCTACGGGAACTTTTTTTCAACGCTTCATACAATTGTTCAGGGGTGAATTCCTCTGAGAGCGGTTCAGGTCCTAACTGCGCTAAAGTTCCTTCGTATTCGTTTGGGAGAACGATACGGATCCGGCCGAATCTACGGGTATCTCGGAATCCAAGAATCTTTTCGTCATCCATTTCCCACCATGCGCGCAGGTAAGGGTCGGAAGTTTCTTCAACGGGAATCAACTGTCCAGTCATTCCTAAATGAATTACCAACTCTCGCCCATCATCAAGTCCCAACAATAGGAATTTCCCACGGCGATTAACGGATTCTATTGTCATCCCAATGGCTTCCGTAGCTGGGGAGAACTTAGCCGAAGGGTGACTTCCCGCCGCAATTACTTTATTACCAATTAGCCATGGTTCAAGCTGCCGGCGTATTGATTCAACTTCTGGGAGTTCAGGCATTGTGAATAGTATTCTTCGTCAGATAATTACGCACAAATTGTGATTAGGGCCAATCAGATTAAACCAAGTGCTGATAAAGCTGGAGCATCTTGTCTAACACGTTGCGTGCTTAGTCTTTGACGTACTTCTTCTTCTCCATCAGGGCAATAAGTTACGAAAGGACACCATGCGCACAATGGTCCAGTTTTAGAAGGGAAAGTATCTGAGTCGCATGCCAAGTTAAGTTCGTTCCAGATGTCTTGGAGCTTTCCAATCGGTGCCTTTAGCGTTTCTTCAGATACTTCTGTTTCTATAATCTCTTGACCCAAAAACAACAATCGGGCTTTGTTTGGTAATTCCCCATCGGCTTCTCTAATAGCTGCGGCATAAAGAAGAACCTGATTTAATTTATCACCCGCGAATCTTTTCTTAGGTGGTTTTCCAGATTTGTAATCAGCGACAACTAGCCGCTGATTCTCTTTGTCTACGCGATCAATCACACCTCGGAAAGGAACCCCGCCAAGCATCACCCGCACGTCACGTTCTGTATCTTTGACCTCTACTTTGCTAGGGTCCTCAAGTTTCCAAAGCCCTTCTATAGCATTCCAACTTTTCCACTTGAACTCTTTAATTTCTGCATCGTCTAACTCAAGAGCTAGAAAATCGTCATTATTCTCAATCTTTGGCCATATCTGCGCAGCTAGTTCTTTGGCTCTCTCTTTCGTTCGGCACTCAGGTGCCTCCTGAAGAAGGAATTCCAATACTTCATGGGCGAAAGTTCCCAATAGTGCTGGTTCTCCTGGAGGGTCAGGGAGCTTATCAACATATCGGAATTTCCATTTCGACGGACATTGATCAAACATGCTTGAACTAGAAGAAGAAAGGTATGGAGGGAGATTCCCTCCAACTGTTTTAACTTCATCCACCATCTTTTATGTCTATCAGACCCGTATGACAAAAGATTGCCAACAAGAAATTTTAAATCTTTCTTTACTTTTTC
>JASLWO010000009.1 GCA_030740795.1 Acidimicrobiales bacterium
TCATGAAAGATGAGAAATGTAGCGGAGCGAATTTAGTGGAGGAGATAAAAGGCATTATAGAAAGTCCTGGGCTTCTGGAAACCATGTCTTTGAAATGTAACGAAGTAGGGAATAGAGACGCCTCAACGTTGTTAGCAAGAACCTTATTAGAGGAAGCGTTATGAAAGGGCGGAACTCCATACAAGAACTCTCTTTTGCAGACCCAATGGACGTTCATGTAGTGGGAATTGGGGGAGCTGGCATGCGTTCAATTGCGCTTGTGTTAGCTGGAATGGGCCATAGGGTGACAGGGAGTGACCTTAAACACTCCCCAGGACTTGAACGTTTAGAGAACGAAGGCATAAAAATTTTTGTTGGTCATTCAAAACATAATCTTCCAGCCGCCTCCCTTCTAACAAAATCTACTGCGATACCTGAAGGAAACGTAGAAGTTCGAGAAGCTGAACGTAAAGGGATTCATGTTGCCTCTAGAGCCGAAGTGTTAGCAGCGATTAGCCGAACAAAAAGTACGATCGCTGTAGCCGGAACACATGGAAAGACAACGACCTCTTCAATACTCTCTTTGGCTTTAGCCGAGACCGGAATCAACCCTTCATTTCTAATAGGTGGAGAAGTTAATGAAATAGGGTGCGGGGCACTTTGGGATAAGGAGTCGCGTTATCTGGTCGTGGAAGCCGACGAATCAGATGGAACTTTCCTTGAATTGCAGTCTGAACTTTCAATAGTTACCAGCGTTGAACCAGATCACCTCTCTTACTATGGAACCGCATCAAAACTTAAAGAAGCTTTTAATGATTTCGTGATTAACACTCAAAGAAAAGCTTTCGTATGCGCAGATAATGTAGGAACGCGATATTTGCTTGAGTTGGATAATGTTATAACTTACGGAAGCAATCCTGATTCAGATTATGTGCTGCATTCCTACGACGGGGGAAGATTCTCTTCAACTTTTGGGATAGATGGTCCGAATGGAAGTTTGGGGTTATTCAACTTAGCTTGTCCTGGTTTGCACAATGCAATGAATGCAACAGCCGCAATTGCAGTCGGGATTGATTTAGGGTTTCTGGTAGAAGATCTGCGTCGAGGGGTTTCCCATTTCGCTGGAGTGTCTAGAAGATTTCAATATAGAGGAGAATCAAGAGGAGTTTCATATGTTGATGATTACGCACATCTCCCAACGGAAGTTAAAGCTGCTTTGAGAGCAGCTACTGAAGGAAACTGGAACCGGATCGTAGCTGTTTTTCAACCACACCGGTACACGAGAACACGAGAACTGGCTGACTCATTTAGCGATTGCTTTGAAGACGCCGATGAAATCGTAATTACAGGGATATATCCTTCGGGAGAAAAACCTATTCCAGGCGTAACCGGAAAGTTAATAGCAGACTCGCTGGACGTAGAGGGAAATTCAAAACCCATATATTACTGTGAGCATCGCGAAGATTTAATCCACCTGCTACGCAACGAACTCCGAACAGGAGATCTATGTATCACATTGGGGGCGGGAGACTTAAATAATCTTCCAAATGAAATGTTGGAGGCATAGTTAGAATGGGTCAGCTTTGGGACAGACTAGCCAGTGAAATTAATCTTTTATTAGGTCGCAAAGCAGCTGTAGCTAATTTCGACATTGGGCAGATGACCACGTATAGGACGATAGCCAAATGCACACTTTTCGTTCAGGTAGAGAACCAAGAAGAGCTACTCACCGTTTCTTCGGTAAGTCAGAAAGCAGGAGTCAAAATTGTTGTAATCGGCAACGGGTCGAATCTTTTAATTTCTGATAGCGGTTTCAATGGACTGGTAGTGAAATTGGGAAATGGCTTTGAATCTATGGAGATTAATGAGAATTCTGTGGAGGTGGGAGCTGCGACTAAATTACCAGTTGTGGCTAGACAAACTAGCTCCGCCGCACTCAGTGGATTTGAATGGGCTGTGGGAGTCCCGGGGACCATAGGTGGTGCGATAAAGATGAATGCTGGCGGCCATGGATCTGATATGAATGACAGTATTCAGAGCGTTGAAGTGATTGACCTTGAGAATGGGCAGAAGCTCAGAATTGGGCGGAAGCAACTACAATTTGGATACCGGACATCCTCTATCACTTCAAATCAGATTGTTGTGCAAGCCGTTCTTGAATTAACCGATGGCATAAAGTCAGAATCTGAAGAAATGATAAAAGATATAGTTCGTTGGAGACTAGAGAACCAGCCTGGAGGGCAGAACGCAGGTTCAGTGTTTACCAACCCTGAGAACCAAACTGCTGGGAACTTGATAGAAAAAACAGGAAGCAAAGGACACCGAATCGGAACGGCTCAGATTTCAGAGAAACACGCTAATTTCATCCAGGTTGACCCAAACGGGAAAGCGAGCGACGTATTTGCTTTAATGGAAGAAACACGTAGAAGAGTATTTTCAGAATTCGGCATCATGCTTCAAATCGAAACAAAATTAGTTGGATTTGATAATGACTGAAATAGATCCGCGAATTCAAGAACGAAGAATAGAAATACTTCGAGCTAAAGGGAAACGACGCTTACGAGTCGTGCTATTAACAGTTTCATTGCTACTGCTAATAGCAGGAGCAGTTGCAATCACAAAAAGTTCTCTTCTTGATGTAGATGAAATAATGGTGAAGGGTGCAGAAAGTGAACTAGCGGATTTTGTTCAGGAGCGAGCAAATATTCAAATATCTACACCTCTACTTGAGGTTGATAGTAAGGGTGCTATCGAAAGAATTAAAGAAATCCCACAAATAAAAGATGCACGAATTAGCAAGTCATTTAATGGAACCTTGACAGTTACTGTTACACAGCGAAATCCGGTTGTAGCGGCTACTGACGGGTCATCTTGGTTGCTTCTAGATGACGAAGGAAGAGTAGTTACACGAATGCTTGAATTGCCATATGGATACCCAGTAGTCGACGGCTTCGCTGAGCTTCCGCGACTCGGAGAATGGGTCCCTGAGCAGGCATTACCCGCTATACATCTAGCTATGAACTTGCCTTCTATATTGGCAGCAAATGTTTCAACTATTCACGCAGGAGACGCAATTGAACTTATCCTTTTCGGAGAAGGGAAAATCCTATTTGGGGATACAAACAATCAAAGTGAAAAAATTCTAGCAGCGGCTACGATCCTCGAAAAAGCCAATCTTGACAACCTCGTTCATGTTGATGTGCGTGCTCCGAGAAATCCTGTGTTGTGTCGTTCACAAGACTGCTCATACGCTTCATAAGAAGAGTACATGACGGAATTGAGTGACAGTACAAACTTTTATTCATGACTTAAAATTCATGATCAGAAGAAATAGGTCGCAAAGCAAATCTATAAGGAGAATCAAATGGAAACCCCTCACAATTATCTAGCAGTAATCAAAGTTGTCGGCGTCGGTGGCGGCGGAGTAAACGCGGTTAACAGAATGATTGATGCAGGACTTCGAGGAGTTGAATTTCAAGCAATCAATACCGATGCTCAGGCACTGCTCCTTTCGGATGCTGAAGTGAAAATTGACATAGGACGTGAACTTACACGTGGTCTAGGTGCTGGATCTGATCCAGAAATTGGTAGGCAAGCAGCGGAAGACAACAGACAGGAAATAGAGCAAGCGCTTTCCGGTGCTGACATGGTATTCATTACTGCCGGGGAAGGTGGCGGAACAGGAACGGGGGCCGCACCTATTGTCGCTGATATTGCAAAGGGACTAGGAGCGCTCACCATTGGGGTAGTAACGCGACCTTTCGGATTCGAAGGACGCCGACGAGCTGTGCAAGCAGATCAAGGAATTACTCAACTGCGCGAAAAAGTCGATACCCAAATTGTTATACCCAACGATAGATTACTCTCAGTTGCAGATGAACAAACAACAGTAGTTGAAGCCTTCGCTAAAGCAGATGAGGTATTACTGGACGGTGTTAGAGGTATAACGGAATTGATTACAACACCTGGGTTGATCAATACTGATTTCGCTGACGTACGAATGATCATGAATGATGCTGGGTCAGCTTTGATGGGAACCGGAGAAGGGAATGGCGAACAAAGGGCGACAAGCGCCGCTCGAAAAGCTGTGTCTAGCCCGCTTCTGGAATCCCCGATAGATGGAGCAAGAGGGATACTTCTTTCCATAACCGGATCCAGCAATTTAACTCTGAACGAGGTAAACGAAGCAGCCGAACTCGTCCTGGGCGTAGCCCACCCAGATGCAAATATAATCTTTGGAACCGTTGTGGACGAAGCGATGGGAGATACGGTCAGAGTGACTGTCATAGCAGCAGGATTTGATCGTTGGGATAGTGGCGGGAGACCTCAACGAATCTCTCTTGGCACTGACATTCCTGATGTATTCGGCGGCAACGAACTTGATAGTGAAGATGAAGTACATGGGGATTTGGATGTCCCGGACTTCCTCCAGTAGATCACGAATTTAAGTCGTAGCAAGAAATTTCCTACATGTACCATGTAAGTCCATCGTGGTCTCAACGATTTGGGAACAAAATAAATGTTCACGTCATTATGTCTGACATGTCTCATGGCAACTTTGCTCTAGATCAGCCAGAAGACCTGCTAGGTCAACGCCAAAGAAGCCTGGTAGATGCACCTTGGTCCTACCTCCGTCAAATTCATGGAGGGACAGTTGTTCAAGTTAAAAAAGCTGGGACATGCAAAGGCGAAGAAGGTGATGCACTTGTAACAAATTCAATGGAAGTGCCCCTCTCAGTACAAGTTGCAGATTGTGCCCCTATAACCCTGATCAGTACAGATGGGATACTCGGTGTAGTACATGCCGGATGGAAAGGACTTCTTGAAGGGATAGTTGATAATACTTTTCATGTAATGAGCGAATATGATGGGAAAGGAACGGAATCCAACATGCCACCGTCAATCGCCGTTGTTGGCCCGTGTATACACCCAGAAGTTTATGAATTCGGGATCGATGATCTTGCAACCATTGAAAAGACCTTTGGATCAGACATCAGGTCAGAAACTAAATTGGGTAAACCATCGTTGAACCTTCCCGAAATGGTTAGATTGTCTTTGTTTCGGAATGGAGTAAAGGAAATAATATTCCTACCGGACTGTACAGCAACCTCTCCACAGTACTGGTCTCATAGGGCCAGTAAGGACACAGAAAGACAAGTTATGGTTGCCTGGATGGAAAAAGCTTAATGAATTCTTTAATTTCTGATCAACAAGTTGCTGAACGAGTCGCCAATATTGAAAACCTTATATGTCAGAAAGCAGAGAGAGATGTGACACTTATCGCAGTCACCAAAGGATTTACTTCTGAGGCAATTAACGCGGCTAGAAAAGCAGGAATCAAAAATTTTGGCGAGAATTATGCTCAAGAAATGCTTGGCAAGAGTCATTCAATAACGGCAGATAATGAAATTATTTGGCATTTCATAGGACAGATGCAGACTAATAAAGTAAGAAAAATCTCCGACTTAGTCCAGGTTTGGCATTCAGTTACATCACTTAAACTAGCGAAAGAAATCAAGAGAAGATCTCAATCCTCAACTATTCTTATTCAGGTAAATATCGGAGATAGGGGCAACCAGATGGGTGTGGATCAAACTGATTTGCCAACTTTCTTAGAAGAAATCCGAGAATTAGAACTTGACGTTCGCGGACTAATGACGATGGGGATTGCCGGCGATGCAGTAGGGACAAGAGAGGCTTTTTCTGAGTTGCGGCGACTCGCTGACGAGCATGAACTCGTTGAATGTTCAATGGGGATGAGTCAAGACTTGGAGATTGCACTTGAATGTGGAGCTACGATGCTTAGGGTCGGAACCGGAATATTTGGAAATAGAAGAAACTGATTGAAGAATTGAAGATAAAGGTGTTAGATTTACAAGTGGATTTGAGGTTGAGGAGATACCTATGACTACGGTTTTTAAAAAAGCGATGCTTTATTTGGGTCTTGGATCTGATGAAGACTTTCTGGGCATGGATCCAATTATGCAGAGAGAATCAACAGAACCTGACAGCTCAGTTAATCAGCCAATAAAGCAACCTACTACTGGGGTTAACGTAACAACGATACCTAATGACAAAGAGTCACCTCTAGGAAAAATGCAAGCAGTGAGGACAATACCTCCTCCTAAGGGCAGAAAGCCACATGTGGTAACTCCTGTCCGCTTTCAAGAAGTTAAAGAAATATCGGAAGCGGCGAAACGAAACCAGCCTGTAATAGTGAATTTACAACAAGCTGACCATGAAGTAGCTGTTCGAATTATTGATTTCTGTTCAGGCCTTCAGATGGGAATTGAAGGCTCATTTGAAAAAGCAGGAGCTGACGTATTCCTCATAACGCCAAAGGATGTTGAAGTTTCTGATGATGAGAAGAAACGTCTAGCAGCCTCGGCAGCTCGTAATAGCTAGATTCAAAATATCCCTGCTAGAAGTGCAGCTAGAGGGTACTATTTTGTTATGGCTGCTACTAAACCCCAAACTCAACAATTGACACCTGAAACCATAAAGCGAGTGCGTTTCGCTCAAGTGAGAAGAGGAGGATATGATACGCAAGAAGTTGATCTTTTTCTTCACCGTCTTCTGGAAGTTGTAGAAAATTCGCCAAGTCTCTTTCCTGAAACCGACCAGATCTCCTCTAGCGAAGATCTGCATGATCCTGAAGGTGCTGCACAACGCCTACTTTCTGCTGCCCAGCGAACAGCTGATTCTGTTATAAACGATGCTCGTGAGCAAGCAGAACACCTTCTTGCGTCTGCAGAGGCCCAGTCAGACAATATGAAACGACTGGTAACGGAAGAAGCTCGTCAGATGGCGGAAGAGTCACAAATGGAACTTAAGAAAGTACTTTCCGCACTCGCAGTAGAAAAAACTAGGCTACAGGGAAGGTGCGATTATCTCGAAGGACAACTACAAGCTGGGAAGGATCAACTTCTTGCAACTGTTGACGAACTGAGACTAACAATTGAA
>JASLWO010000010.1 GCA_030740795.1 Acidimicrobiales bacterium
ATACGTGTTGGTTCAAAAATATTCCTTGACGACCCCCATCACACCCATGGGTCAGCACATGTTGAAGAAGGAATAAGATCTTTCTGACTTTTGTAAAGTAATATAGTGAAATGAGCAATGCTAGAGAAATAGATTTAGACCAGTCTGTAGCATCACAACTTCAATCAATCGGTCAGCGTTACTCAAGCAATCGTCGTCGCTTAATTTCTATTCTCCAATTATCCAAAAAGCCACTCACTACTAGTCAGATCTTGGAAGTTGACAATGAACTTGCCCAATCAAGTGTTTACCGTAATCTCGCTGTGTTAGAAGAAGCAGGGTCGGTAGTTCGAATTATCACAAACGATGACCATGCACGGTATGAACTAGCCGAACAATTTACTGACCACCACCACCATGTCATTTGTTCATATTGTGGAGAAATTCTTGACTTTCATTTGTCAGACAATGTTGAGAAGGCTTTAGAGGTTTCACTTCAACAGGTTGCTGAACAGTTTGACTTTATTGTTGAGAGCCACCGACTTGATTTGATCGGAACTTGTACTTCATGTAGCCCATTGCAAGAACGTGCTAATTGCTGATGTCCTCTTTCCTAGATAATCTTGGATGATGGAGCAACAAAACACGCAAACCCCGCCGACCGGTCTGGCTCGGATAACAGGTGACTTAATTCAACATTCAGAGACTTGGGGAAAGATTTGGTTTGGACTGGTCTTCTGGGGCTGTGTTCTCTTTGCTATCAGTCAGCGGATTTGGCCAAATGCGAATAATGCGGTCTTGCTCATCGCCTCATTCGCGATTGGCCTTGCCAGTGGGTTCGCCGCTCATATCAGGGGGTATTGGCTATGACCGCCAACGAAACCACCATTGATCTATCCCCTCAGGCAGAGCGTGCTTTGGCACGTACTTTTATGGGGAGAATCCAGTGGGAAATGATCATTATCGGTATCGGCCAATCCATGCTATGGGTCACCACTTTAGTTTTAACAATTACCGGAGTCGTTCCGATATGGTTAGGCTTCATAGTTGCCACAGTATGTATGAGCATGGCCTATCTGCCATCGCATGAAGGCCAGCACGGTAACCTATCGGGCCGTCAGGACCGGTGGCAGTGGATTGATTTCTTCGTCGGGCAGATCTCATTGCTGGGGTTGAAACAATCACATGAGGTGCTACGTGCCACACATATGAAACATCATGCTCACACAAACGACCCTGAATTGGATGTGGACTACCAAAGTGGAGCTGACCATTGGTGGACGCCAGCGGCAGCGGTACACCGTCGTGATGTAAAAGTTCTCCAAACCCATATAGAACGTGACCCGAAATTTGCTGAGTCCATAATGCGAGGTATTCCAATTGCGAAATTGCTATCTTTGACACAGTTAGTGATGGTTGTCCTATTCCCATTGGAGACTTTGTTAGCGTGGTGGCTTCCATCAAAGATTGGGCTCTCTTACATTTACGTTTACTTCGCGTGGGAGCCACATCGACCTGGTACACAAACCGGGCGTTATGCTGACACACGCTTCTGGACTATTCCATTGCCGCGATTTCTCTGCCATTCGATGCAAACTCACGTCATCCATCATATGTATCCGACCATTCCTCATTGGGATGAACCTAAAGCTATGGAAACACTGCGTCTCTTTATGATTGAACGTGGCGTGCCAGGCGCTACCGAGATCCCAGATCGAGTACGATTTAACCCGCTACTGAGCCGCTCGAAAGCTGTTTAAAGTTCTATCCAGTACCAGCGTTGACCATTCTCTTCTCTTTCAAGAACCCCGTTATTTGCTTCGATAGCTTTAATCGACCCTGCATTATCTGAATCGCAAATCAACATAGCCTTAGGAATCTCTAATTCTTTGCATTTGGTGAGCGCTGATCTAAGCATTGATGTCGCTACACCCTGTTGACGTTGTGATGGTGCGACCGAATAACCTATGTGCCCTCCATTTCCTTCAAGCCAAGCAGTGAGGTGATGGCGAACATTAATCACACCCTGCAAGACTCCATCATTTTCCCAAAACCAAGTTGAATTTGGAACCCAACCATCTACGAGTTCATCTCCTCTTTCCCATGCTTCAAGTGTTGAAATAACTTTTTTGATATTGGTGGACCGGTTAAAGAAATAGCCATGTAATTCATCTCCAGATTCCTCAAATTCTCGCAGAAACACCTCTAAAGCTTTCACATGATGTGCAGAAAGCGGAACCAGTTGACCTTTAACCATGTGATTACTTTAATGCCATATCTTAAACCCCTGTAAATACGTAGCGCTTAGGCTCGTATAACAAACACAGTCCACTAAGCGCAAACACAATTCTGCCCTAAGCTATGGGCATGTCAGAGATAACGCAGTCGGCAAAGAGCCCTGACACAGGGATGTATAGAACTGGGCTTATCGCTTGTGCGCTTGGTTATATAATGACAGCTATTTCGCCGGTGGTAGTAGCTGATTCGAATCTTCATGGACTCGCAATGGCTTTTTGGAGATGTTGGATAGCTTTCGTTGTACTCGCAGTGTTCATCTTGATAAGGAAAGATCTTTCATTTAAACGCTTCCTATCAACAGCTCCAGCAGGAATCTGTTTTGGTAGCAGCATGGGACTCTTTTTCTGGGCCGCGAAAATTACTAGCATTCTAAATGCAACATTAATAACCATTCTTCTTCCTATTCCCCTTACCCTCGCAGCATTTTTTATATTTAAAGAAAGAATTACGTTACGACATGTTCTCGTTTCTATAATTGCTGTTTGCGGAGCAATGTTGATAGTAGCTTCAGGAAGTAGTAGCGGAACAGGAGATTTCAAAGGAGATTTGCTCGCTGTGTTGGCTGTCAATATATCTGCCGGATACTTTATTTTCGCAAAAAAAACACTCCTCACTGTCCCCTTAGTTGAGTTCATGGCTGGAGTTTTTGCGTGGGGGGGACTTGTCCTGATCCCTTTGGTCCTTTCAACTCAGGCGAGCATTATTGCCCAAAGCAACGCTGACTTGGGGAGAATTCTGCTGGTAGCGCTTATTCCAGGAGTTGGACATTTCCTCCTGAATTATTCACAGGGGAAAGCCCCTTTAAATCTTATCGCTGTCTTTCAACTCATCGTTCCCGTAGTATCTACACTCCTTGCCTATTGGATATTGTCCCAATCAGTTTCAGCTTTTCAAGGAGTAGGAATGGCAATAGTGATTATCACTTTGGGAATTAATTCATACTTCAAATCCAACGATGCTGAGGTGTAGAAGCGCACAGTTAAAACCCTCAAGCAATAATCTCGGCGGGTTTTACTGTTACTACTGAGTTGTAATCTCGGGAACATCGCAGTGGCACCGGACACTTAGAAACAACGAGGCTTAGCTGATAACTCTAAGCGTTTAGAACCATGATCCGGTGCTCTACTATCTTTTGTAATCTTTTTTTTATGCCTCTAGTGTTCAGGGGTGCGCTTGTGGACCGGATTCTCTATGGAGAAGTTTAAGGAAAAGCAGAATCGGTTGCTATGGGCGGCTTTGCTATGCGGTTTCATTGCTGGTTTCGACTCAACTAGTACGTTTATCCTCTTTCCCGCCATACGCTCATCTCTGGGAAATGGGGATACAGCTTCTACGACTTGGATATTGACAATAGTGGGAATAGTTAGCGCAGCTATATTGCTGCAAGCCGGACACCTCGCGGACCGTTACGGTCATAACAGAATCATGATCAGTTCAGCAGGAGCATCTGTCGTTGGTTCGTTGTTGAGCGCTATTTCTCCCAACCTTGCCTTCCTGATAATCGGACGGGGTTTGCAAGCAGCGGCCTTGGCTGGACTTGGGGTAAGTTCTATAGCGATCATTGTCCGAGAAACCAACGAAGGTCAGCTCGCTACGGCCATGGGAAGATGGGCATTTTGGACAGCAACGGCAGGAGTAACAGGTCCAGTCCTGTCTTCAATTTTTGTTGAATACGCCTCATGGAGGATTCTATTCCTTTCAGTCGTCCCGATCAGTACCCTTGTCATCTATTTAGGGTTTCCATCTTGGAATAGCGACCATCGCTCTATGACAAAATCCCAAATAGACTATTTGGGGACCCTTGCGGCAATGTTTGGAATTTCCTTATTT
>JASLWO010000011.1 GCA_030740795.1 Acidimicrobiales bacterium
CGTCAGGCTTTCGCCCATTGCGCAAGATTCCCCACTGCTGCCTCCCGTAGGAGTCTGGGCCGTGTCTCAGTCCCAGTGTGGCTGATCGTCCTCTCAGACCAGCTACCCGTCGATGCCTTGGTGAGCCGTTACCTCACCAACAAGCTGATAGGCCGCGAGACCCTCCCAAAGCGCCTGAACTTTCTTCACTCAACCATGCGGCTGTGTGAAGATATCGGGTATTAATCCGAGTTTCCTCGGGCTATTCCCGTCTTTGGGGTAGGTTTCTCACGTGTTACGCACCCGTTCGCCACTCTCTCATATGACCCGAAGGTCGAGAGCGTTCGACTTGCATGTATTAAGCACGCCGCCAGCGTTCGTCCTGAGCCAGGATCAAACTCTCCGTCAAAATCTCAGATTGACCTAAATCAATCTTTGAAATCAGTTGCATTTCCCTGCACTTCACGAATGAAGTTCTTGACAGGGAGTGCGAATGGAGAGCCAGGGTCGGAGGGGCTTCCTCGTCACCTGACTGGCACAAAACATGTGTCTCATAAAATGAGAACACGTTGTCTTTCATATTTATATATTTATTTTGTGCGGGTACCACCTTGTGAAAGGTGGTGGAATTGAAGGTTGGCGCGTAGATCTCAAGAAAGACCTGTGCGCCTCCCGCACTGGCTTTTTCGTCCTCTCTTCCGTTTTCAAAGAGCAGCGTTTCCAGAATAATCTGCAACCGCTTCCGGACGACTAAGTCGGAGCCGGACGCCCTTACATTTCAATTGTTGCAACTTACGCAACAAATAAGGGCGAAGACTGAATCTACCCAAATTAAGTGGAAAGTTCAACGTCTTCGATAAGTTTATCTTAATCTTTTTTTTAGAGATTCTCAACAAAACCTTGAGCACCAATATTCTCTGTCATTCGGTGACAATGAGAATATTTCTCTGCTTCTTTCCTTTCTGCAAAAGAACATACCTATTGCCTACTATTTCTGATGCATCAATACGCGATGATGATGTTTTTTTTCGATTGAGAGATACCCCTCCCTGCTTTAGCAATCTACGAGCTTCGCCTTTGGAACCAACCAACGCACTAATAACTAGCGCTTCGATCAATCCTTCATCTGAGGCAAGCACATCGCTGCTAATAGGTGTTTCCTGTACGACTCCGCGTAAAGCTTCAAACATGTCAACTGTTAGATCGTCCTCACCAAAGAGTGCTTCAGCTGCTAGGCGAGATTCTCTTACCGCAGTTTCTCCATGAACTAGCTTCGTTATCTCATCTGCAAGTAATCCTTGCCCCAAACGATTTTCTGGTGCTAATTCGTGTTCTTTCACGATCTCACTTATTTCGTTTACTTCAAGAAGAGTCAATTGGAGCAAGAATCTCTCTAGGTCTCGGTCATCAACCCGAAGCCAGTATTGATGGAATTCATATGGCAGTGTCATTTCAGGATCAAGCCAAACAGCTCCATCTACTGACTTTCCGTATTTCTGCCCATCACTTCGGGTAATCAACGGCCACGTCAGACCATGAGCGCTTACACTGCTTCTCCGCCTTATTAAGTCCACGCCTTGTGCTATGTTACCCCATTGATCTGAGCCACCAATCTGCAATTCGCAGTTATGGTTTTGGTGAAGCCACCAAAAATCAAATGCTTGAAGAAGCATGTATGAAAATTCTGTATACGAGATTCCGTGTTTTCCTTCCATTCTTGTTCTCACAGAATCTCTGGCTACCATCTGATTCACAGTCGCGTGTTTCCCTACATCTCTTAAAAAATCAAGGACATTAACGTCCTTAGTCCATTCGAAATTATTAACTAATTCCGCGTTATCTAGATCAACTAATTTCTCCAACTGGCTTCGAATTCCTTCCAAATTTCCAGCTAAAGTTTCTTCATCCAATAAGTTGCGCTCATCTGACCTTCCACCGGGATCACCTATCATCCCAGTAGAACCTCCAATCAAGACAATCGGTCGATGACCAGCATCTTGAAATCGTCTTAGCATCAACACGCCAACGAAATTTCCTATATGGAGACTTGAAGCTGATGGATCTATTCCGTGGTAGAGAGTAATCGGCTTCTCTTCAAGACGTAATTCCAAAGACGAAAGGTCTGTTGTGTCTTGCACTAGCCCTCTTTGTTCTAATTCATCGATAAAGCGAGATTTACCCATGCAATGACATTAGACCTCTTTAGCTAAATTACGGCGATTTATTCAAGCAAAATCTACTTTTTTCCAATGGTGTTTGGCACGAAGCTAATGATCGGTCCATTCTAAAGAAGTGGATGTTAACGAAAAATCTTCTCAGTCTATTTCTTCGGACGGAAATCTGTCCAAGCGATGGACAACGGGGAGAATAATATCTGCTTTGTTTGTAATCTCTATTGCTGGTTTCTGGATCTGGGCGCTATCTCCTCTTGCCCCGAACGGACATCCGGATAAACTTGATAATCCCGACTTCGCTATAAACGCTAAACTTCTATGCGGCGTCGCTTTAGAAGATTTAGACGATTTGCCCCTAGCAATGACAGTTGCTTCACCTGCTGAAAGAGCTGATCAAATTGATGCGGGGACTAGGATCTACCGAGACTTACTTGCTGCTCTTCTTTCCATCGCTCCGGACGAATCCAGTAGGGATGGGGAATTAGTGAGATTATGGCTAAGTGATTACGAGATTTACCTAAGTGACCGCGATGCATACGCTTCAAAATTTCGAAATGGGGTAGATGAAGCATTTACCGTCACGAAAAAAGGGAAACGTTGGGTTACGGATCCCGTCGATGAATTTGCTAAGGCCAACAAAATGCGTGAATGTCTTGTTCCTTTAGATGTTTAATACGAGGAACTTATTGGTGAAACAACCCATTGCCATTGATACAAGCCCGGTTTGACCAGATACTGCTCAAGGGTATCTGGGCCACATGCACCAGTTCCTAACCCTCTCAATGCATTATCAATATGGACTTCTATGGTGCTGCGCTCACTTAGTTCTGAAATTTTTGTTGCCAAAGTTAGGTCAGCATCATGATGGAGTTTTGCTGAAAAGGAACCTGATTTCAAGAGGTCGAATTTGATGTGATTGTTGTGTGGATCAGAAAGCCTGAACCATCTCGTATGTTGATGGGCCCCAGTTTCTTGCGGAACCACGTAAGGGTGGAATTGATTTTTAACAGATGATTCCCATTTCTGAATCATCTGCGATTTATACCTGTCAGGATATGATTCATGTGGGCCACATCCAAACCATTCAAGGGCGTTGTATTGCTTCGGCATTTCAAAGCGAATACCAACCCTAGCAATGTCTGACCAGTCCTCTGGAATATGAATTGTTTCATCAAAATAGATTTTGGACCCACGTATTCGTACTGTGCATTTATGCAAAGCTTTTGCATTAGTTCCCATATATTCTGACTCCATTACTATACAAACGTCGCCTTCAGAAATACCAACTTTTGTTTCGCCATAAAGCACATCTAATGCGTGAAGTCCCTTTTTGATCCATGAGCGCCTGACTCCAGAAACCTCAGACATCCATCCTTGTTTGACACCATCATTATCTGTTGGTGGACGCCAAAAGGATGCTGTGGGGAATGATGTGAAAATTTCTGTTCCGTTGAATGAAATCGACCCATTATTGTCAACCGACGGAAGCGTAAGAACAAAAGGGCCACTCTCAATCACATTGCCGTTCATTACTCGTAATCGTTGGTTCTTCTGTGTTCGGGGCATAGGAATAGTTTTTTTCTCTTTGAGCTGAATTTGGTCCCAGGCAACAATGTGTCCTTCAGGTGCCCAAGGGTTTGTTTTCTTCAAGCGCCATTTCAACTGCAAAAAGATATCTCCTTTCTGTTTGCGGCGCGAGAATCGTGGAATTGCGACTTCTTTACTGTGGCCGGGCGAAATGACCATTTCCCACTCCCCTGCTTCAACTGTTTCTCCATTGGTTTGGATTTCCCATTCACAACACAAGTCACTCGTATCTGAAAAATTTCTCCTGTTAGTTACTGATACGTTCATCTGATCTATTTTTTCTACAACGACTGGTCTTGCCGCCCAGGCATATTCATACAGAGCTGGATGTGGCGTCCCATCCGGACCTGTTAAACCGTTTATACAAAAATTTGCATCGTTGGGTGTATCTCCGAAATGACCGCCGTACGCCCAGTACGTCCGCCCATGACTATCTGTTTCTAATAGTCCTTGGTCTTTCCAGTCCCAGATGAAACCGCCTGCCAGAGCGTGGTATTCATGGAATGTTTGGACATACTTTTCCAAAGATCCATTTGAATTACCCATTGCATGCGAGTATTCGCACAATATCAATGGGCGGTCATCATCTTCGTTTTCTTCCGCCCATCTAGCCCAGTCCCTAAGGACGTCAATGGGGGTATACATAGGGCAGACAATGTCAGTTGTGAATCGCTCTAGATTGCTAGGAGCTGAGCAACTGTTTTTAAAACCATTTTTTTCGTTAAGTGAAAATCTATGTTCTAAAGCTCCTTCATATTGTATAAACCGTGTTGGATCACTTTTGCGGACCCATCCAGCAGTTGAGACATGTGCTGGTCCGAATCCAGATTCATTTCCTAAAGACCATCCGATAATGGAGGGATGGTTCCGGTCTCTACCGACCATACGTTTAGTGCGTTCCTCAATGGCGTGGTGGTATCTAGGGTCTAGGGCTAGGGAGCGTAGTCGGGCATGGGATTCACAATTCGCTTCATTAACGACGTAGAGGCCTAGCTCGTCACATAATTCAAGGAGGCGGTGATCGTTTGGGTAATGCGCTGTTCTGATCGCATTGATGTTGTTTAGTTTCATTGTGAGTAATTCAGATTTCATTTCTTCTTTAGTAAGCGTTTTTCCAGTGACAGGGTGGTGGTCGTGCCTGTTAACGCCAAGAAGAATGATAGGTTTCCCATTAATTCGTAGTTCGTTGGAGCAAATTTCTATTTTGCGGAAACCGACCTTCTCTTGAACGACTTCACGGCATTCCCCACTCGAATCAATCAGAGAGACAAGTAGTAAGTACAAAGTTGGTTTCTCACTTGACCATGGAGTGACATCAAGCGAATTGAATAAAATTTTGCTTTGAAGCCCACTGTATTGATATGCCTCAAGCAATTCCTCCAGAGGTGAACCTGCATTCTTTGACGTAATGGTGATGTCGTTTGTTTCTTGAATTAAATCCCCATTGAGTGTTTCCAGTCTGGCTGCAATTGACCAGCCTTCGCAGGGTTGAGATATAAAACATGTTGCGGAAAGTATTCCTTCTTCTCTTTCGTAATCTGCGTGAACGTGAAGATCTCGAATATGGATTGATTCTCTTGATTCAAGAAAAACCGATCGATGGATACCCCCGTGGAACCAATGATCTTGATCTTCAATCCATGTACCGTCGCTCCAACGTGGAACCATGAGCGATATTGAGTTTCCTTGGTCTTGTAGGAATTCTGTTAGATCAAATTCACTTGGAAGCCGACTGTCCTTTCCTAAGCCGACGAATGATCCATTGCACCAGAGGAGTAGTGCGCTTTCAGCGCTTTCTATTTGGATCGTAATTCGCGTCCCGCCCCAACCACGAGGCATGTCGAAGCGGGTTCGATATAAGCCAGTGGGGTTAATCTCAGGTATTTCCGGCGGTTCAAGTCCTTCCCATGGCATGACAATATTTGTGTAATGAGGAAGGTCTGCTTTATCTTGCCTAGTCCAAGCCCCCGGTACTTTTATTAGTTCCCAAGAACTATCATCGAAGTCTTTATTTACCCATTCTTTCGGAGCTTCCGATGGGGACGACACCAATTGAAAATTCCATTGGCCATCTAAACACACCCGTTTTGATGTTGGGTTTCCTTCTCTTGCTTTTTCAATGCTGTCGTAAGGCAAGATCGGAATTCGGATCGGCAACCGATTAATTTCGGTTAATTCTGGTTCAAAAATTCTTTCTATTGGCAAAGAAAACACGTTTCTAGTATGCCGTGAAATGCCGCTCTGATTCCTGCCAAGGGTCAGATGATGCTAAAACATGTGGATGGAGATTGATATTCCTTCAATTGATTACGTTCTTTCGACGACGCGCTCCGTACGTTTAAGACTTGATTTTGATCGTGAAGTTGATATGCAGATAATTCTGGATTGCATTGATATAGCTGAGCAAGGCCCTACGGGTGGAAACTTAGGGAGTCGAAGATGGATAGTAATAACTGAAAGGGCACAGAAAGAAAAAATTGCTGACCTTTATCTCGCCTCAGCTGGAAAATGGATGATCAAAGCGCGGGACTCCTTAACCGGGACTGGACACCCTAATGAAAGGATGATGACATCAGCTGCTCATTTGGCTGAGAATTTAGCGAAATCTCCAGCAATTGTTATCCCTGCAATAATTGGAATTCATGATAATTCAGGACGCCCAGGACTTTTTGACTCAGTTATTCAAAGTGCTTGGAGTTTCTGCCTTGCCCTTCGCGCTCGAGGCTTAGGTACTGCTTGGACGACTGCGATCCTTAGCGAACAAGATGAGCTCAAAGAGGTTTTGGGAATACCAAGTGGAATAACTGAGATCGCAATGTTTCCCGTTGCTTGGACAAAGGGAACTGAATTTTCAAAAGCAAAAAGATCTCCAGCCAGAGAAATAACTTATTTTAATTCATATGGGCGGACTTTTCTTTTAGGACCTACTGATCCGATTTCCTTTGAAAATGGGCCAGGTATTTCAGTTGAGATTGATGTGAAGTGTTCCTTGGAGAGCGCCTGGGAGATTGTAACCGATATCAACTTTCCTGGAAGATTCTCTGAAGAGTTTGTCACGGCAGATTGGGATGATAATTCCGCTCATTTAGGTTTAGGTTCCACCTTTACTGGGAAAAATAGTAATGAGCATATTGGGGAATGGTCGGCACAGTGCACTATTGACGTTTATGAAGAAAGTCAGGCTTTTGGTTGGTGTACAGGTGATCCATCGTTACCTGGGGCGCGTTGGAGATTTGAACTTGAAAGTTTAGGGAGCATGACACGGGTCCGTCATAAGGCTGTGCTTGGTCCAGGACCTTCAGGGTTAACACGTCTAATTGAACAGCAACCCCAGAAAGAGGATCGAATTATCAATAACCGGCTAAATTCAATTGCCGCTAATATGACAAAAGTGTTAGAAGGGATAAAAGACTATTTAGAAGCCTAGTCTTCAATGGCCTGCGTTTCTGGTAAGCGAACTAGTGGAATTTGTCGGTCTGTTCTACTTTGATAGTTCTCGTACCACGCCCTATCCGTACACAGTTGCTTCCATACAAAATCACGTTCCTCGCCCTCAAGGATTTCTGGCTCGGACCAAAATTTTCCATCTTGGACTTGACATAATATTCGAGGGTTAGCTTCCCTGTCGCGAAGATTAATAAACCATGAAGGACTCTTGTCAGCACCGGCGAATGACGCAACTACTACCCGTCTCCCGTTCTGGTCTTTCCAAGTTGGAAGAGCAACCTTGTGTTCCTTACCTGATTTACGTCCGATAGTAGTCAAAAGGACGTGGTGCATGCCGGCCTGAACCCAAACTAGGTCGTCGTCGGTCATTTCCATTGCTTGTACATGCGTCTTGGTGAGTTCAACAATTTCCGGCCTTGAGGGTGTTTCCCAGACTTGTTCAACGTGTTGTTCTGTCGGTTGTAGTTCTTCAGACATGGAACATCCTTTAGTCAGGCAAAATCTAAATCAAAGAGTTTAATGGCATTCCCTCTAGCGATCTTATTAATGGTTTCTTGTTCTAAGTGCCCGAACAATTCTTCAGCTATTGAAAGCGTTTTGGGGAAAGTTCCATCTTGGTGAGGATAATCCGTTTCGAATAGGACATTATCTTCCCCTATTTTATCGATAAGACCTATGCCTACTGTGTCTTTGAAGAAACAACTATATACATGTTTCTTATAGTAGGAAGATGGTGGGTTAGGGATTCTGTTTTCACCTTGAGCCCATTGATGTGTATGCCAAGTATCATCGGCTCTTTCAACAAAGTAAGGAATCCACCCAATTTGGCTTTCAGCGTAAAGCAGTTTGAGTTTGGGAAACTGGTCAAACTTCCCGGAGAATATCCAATCAATCATTGAAGCAATACTGTTGCATGCAATTAAGTTAGCGGTAACTACTGTAGGGGCTTCGGGGGATGTCTGGACTGTCTTGGTCCCTGACCCAATATGCATGCAAATCACCGTTCCGGTTTCTTCGCATGCTCTAAAGAACGGGTCCCAGTGGTCACCATGTAATCCGGGTCGCCCTAACCATGCTGGCAGTTCGGACCAAGCAACGGCTCGACATCCACGTTGCGCTACACGGTAGATTTCTTCGGCAGCTAGTTTCGGGTCCCAAAGCGGAACTATGCATAGTGGGATAAGTCGCCCTTGACTGTCCCCGCACCACTCATCAATCATCCAGTCGTTGTAAGCCCGCACACAAAGTAATCCGAGATTTAGATCATCAGCTTCTGAAAATAGTTGCCCACAGAATCTTGGGTAGTTTGGGAAACAAAGTGAAGCTTCAACATGATTGATATCCATATCAGCGAGCCTTGCTTTAGGGTCATAGCAACCATCTGCTATGTCATCGTAGGTAACCCCTTCCATAGTGACTTCTTCTGGAGGGATGCCCGGACATGCGACCATTTGTTTTATTTGGTAGCGCTTGTTTTCGAAATGCCACCAGGAAGCCATCTTTTCTCCTGTCCCTGGAGTTTCGACCCATACACCATCGTTTAAAAACATTTCACCTTGTGGTGCAATAACTATTTTGGGAGCTGCTTCTTTGTATTTGGAAGGGACCCTATCTTGCCAGACATTCGGTGGCTCTATTACATGGTCATCGGCACTAATTATTTTCGGTATCATATCGGTTACTCTTCTTTTTGATTTGTTCTGTTACCCATGATAATAGCAAAGCACATTTCATCGTCACTTCCATCAGCCCATACGACATATCTGGGTTCAAGATCGGGTGGCCGAAGGGATCGGTCCCATGTGCAATCGAGTCGAATTACGTCATTCGCCCGTATCCCTATTCGCTCTGTTGGGAAGTAAGCGAATTGCCATTCAAAATCCCATTTGGGTATATCTAGAAGAATTTTTTCTTCAGGAGTATCTGGGTTCAGAGTCATTCTGAAAGAAGTTCCCATGTTGTGTTGGTGGCCGAGAACAGACACTATAGATCCTGTAAATCTTGCGGATTGGTCACAAGTTGATGAGGCGATACCGTCGGTCATGTGAGCGAAATCTTCAGGGGTGTACCCACACATGTTAAGTACCATGTTAGCTTGGACGCCTTCTCCTTCATAACTTCCGAGGCGGTCGTTGATACTCGTATTCCTGTCACATAGCAGGCCAGTTTCGTTTGTGGAGCAGGGTATTTCTGCTGGTGCAAAATATTGAATGAGTTCTACGGGCTGAATGGTTTCGTCAGAACTCCATTGGGTGCGGAAGGTTGAATTATCTGCAGGAGCTTCTACGTCATAATGATAATGAATTTGCATTACGAAAAAATCACCGGATTCCATAAGTAATCCCAGTCCTTCTTCGTACTCGATAGCGCCTGTTCCTGGACCCCATACGGTAATCATCTGGTTTAAAGTCCCAATTTGATCTCCACCAAGACCGGTCCCGCCAAAGCAACTCCATCCCCCTTGGCCATCTGAATAATTTTTCTGTTCTGCTGCTGCACGCAGTTCGCTAGGCATACGGTATCCAACCAAGTGATGCACTATCTCTATTTGATCTGGAACGAACTCGTATCCGGTTAGGTATTTACGCTCTGTTAATTCGGGATCGTAAATGAAACAGCGGTATTCATCTACCTGTCCTTTTTCACCGTCATAGTTCCCGTGAGGAAATAATTCTTGATCATATGTAACGAGGTGATTGACGCCTTCTGAAGCAATAACTTTTGTTGCTGGGTCAATGTCTACCGCTCCTCCTGATCTTGTCCATTCAGCTACCAGTTCTTTCTCTTCTTGGCTCAAACTCCAATCATGGCGGAATCCAACACTTAAATCTGATGCTGGCCACGGTGGCATGATCCCAGCTTCTACTACTGCGGCGACTGCGAAAGCATTTGCTGAAATGTCTGCAGCTGTTTCGAATAATGCGTGCGGAGTGCCGGGTCCAATCCCAGTGTGGCAACGAGCACAAGAGGACTCAATGATAGGCATTATTTTGTTTTTGAAACTTATTTGATTTGTTGTTTGCTGTTCCTCTACAGCAGCGGTTGTTGGCTCTTCAACAGAACTGTTGGGACCTTCTTGGGTTGTAGTCGTAGGTTCACTTATTTCATCAGTTATGAGACCACCACCTCCGCAGGAAGCTACCAAAAATAAAACATAAACCAGTACACCTAGTTTCGCTATTGACAGCGCGCTCGGAATCTTCATGTCTTAGCCATTTATCGTTCTGCGAATCATACGCACATACTACTTGGATAAACCATTTCTTATAGCAATCAAAGAAAGACAGTTACGTTGAATCGCCAACCGACCCGTAAGAGGTTAGATGATAAAGGATTCATTCGCTGCCGCAATGGCAACCTTTGCCAATCGGAGAGTACTTTCCTCATCTGTCAGCGAGAGAAGTTCTCTTTGGGTCACCCAACGAAGTTCTATACTCTCATGATTTTTTTTAAACTTGCTCCCTTCCGGAGCTCGAATCAGGTAGCGGGTGTCTAGATGAAGATGTTCCGGGTCTGCCCCTCTCGATGGAATTACGTGGATGTCGCAATCAATTCCGGGTCCAAAAAGTTGAAGCCCCTCTATCCCAGATTCTTCACTCGCCTCTTGAAGAGCGACTCGGGAGAGAAGTCCATCACCATCTGCATGACCTCCGGGCTGCAGCCAAATTTGTAACTTTTTGTGCAGCATTACAAGTAAATGTTCCCCTGTATGGTCCACTATTGCCGCAGAACCGGTTAAATGCCCGTCGATACAAGACCGATATAGCGCGTCAGGGTGTTCTTGGATGAAATCCAAGATTTCATGTCGAGTTTCGTTAGATGTGTTGCTTGTTGAAAGAACGGATTTTATTTCAGATATTGCAACTGACATAGAACCTGGAAGACCGGGCTCTATATTTATGGGTTGCAGATCAACCATGGCCACTCAACTGGTTCACGCTTTCCTTTGTAAGTGTTCTTTCAAAAAAGTCGGGATTTTAATCGGTCCATAATTTACATGGTCAACACATACGTAGGTGACTCTCGCTTCAAAAGTTTTTCTTGAATTTACAGAACCTACGAAAAACCCATCGAAACTAGTATTCCCCCAACGAATAATTTTACATTCTATATCTAATGTTTCGCTGAATTTAACTGGGCTTTCCCAAACGATAGATGCCTGTTTCAACATAACTTCGCTACCGAATTTTTCTTCAAAATTCATGTCAATTTCACGGAGCCAACAATCAAATGCATCATCAATAAAAGTTAAATAATGGGCATTGTAGACAACGCCTTGCATGTCACAGTCAACGTACCTGACTCGAACTTCGTGGCAATAGCTCATATCGCTTCTTTATTTTTAGTGATGTTCTCTTGGAAATCTTCCATTTGTTGTCCCAATTGGATGATGCCTCCAGCCCCATGTGTTTTCTTATTCGATGCGATTGAATCCAACTCCAAGAGGTTAGTTGCCTCAGGTCCAAGTAATTTGTGTTCAGCAATGAGCTCTGCGAAATCTTTACCTTCGGAGATGGATTTTTGGACTAAACCCGCAACAACTGAATGCGCTTCACGGAATGGCATCCCATTTTGAACCATCATTTCAGCAAGATCTGTTGTCGCCATAAATGGGGATGAGGCTAGGTCATTCATCCTTTCAGCATTGAACGTTGCAGTCTCTAGCATTCCGTGCATTGCTGGAAGTAGGTTCAAGATTGTATCTGCTGCATCAAACAACGCTTCTTTATCTTCTTGAAGATCTTTGTTATATGCAAGTGGGACTCCTTTAAGGGTGCTGAGGAAACCTGTTAGGTCGCCTATGAGGCGGCCCGATTTGCCTCTGGCGAGCTCCGCTATATCTGGATTCTTTTTTTGTGGCATCATTGATGACCCAGTTGAATACGCTCCGGCAAGGTCAACGAATTTGAACTCGCTTGATGCCCATAAAATTATTTCTTCTCCGATTCTTGAGAGGTGTATTCCAAGGATGGTCATTGCGTATAGAGCGTCAGCTACGAAATCGCGATCGGACACAGCATCAAGGCTGTTATTAAACACTTCAGCGAAATCAAGTCCCTGTGCAACCGACCTGACATCTAGGGGAAGCGATGAACCCGCTAGCGCTCCGGCACCTAAAGGAGATACGTCCATGCGTTCTCTTGTTTCTATAAATCTTTCAGAGTCTCTTGATATTGCCCATCCATGCGCAAGGAGATGATGTGCAAGCGGTACTGGTTGTGCTTGTTGCAGGTGCGTGTAACCGGGCATCATTGTTTCTCCGGCAGAAATAGCTTTCTCTAATAGCATTTCTTGGAAAGTAACGAGAAGACCCAATATTTCGGTGATTGTTTTTTTTGTCCATAATCGCAAATCTGTGGCTACCTGATCATTTCTGCTTCGACCAGTGTGTAAGCGCGCTCCTGCATCAGTGATCTCAGTTACTTTTCGTTCCACCAATGTATGGATGTCCTCATCTGTTGGAAGAATTTGGATTTCTCCGGTCTCGATTTGTGCCTCGACCAAGCAAAGGGCGTCGATGACCTCTTTGAGTTCTTCATCATTAAAGATGCCGGCATTTTTCAGCATCTCCGCGTGTATTTTGGAAGCAAATATATCTTCTTTATACAAACGAATATCAAATGAGATGCTTGTGTTGAGTCTCTGTAGCGCATCGGCGGAAGGTTCTTTGATCCTCCCGTGCCATAGCGGTTGTCCTTCCTTTTGGTTTTCTTCTTTCATATTCTTCTTTCCAAATTTCATCTCGGCTCTATTTCCCAGTTCTTTTTGAAGCTAGTGTTCGTAAACGGAGTGCGTTGAGTTTAATAAACCCTTCTGCTTCTGATTGGTCATATGCTCCGTCATCTTCTTCAAATGTCGCTACCTTCTCATCAAATAGTGAATCTCCGCTTTTTCTACCTACGACATCTACATTGCCTTTGAAAAGTTTGAGCCTGACTTCTCCATTTACATGGAGTTGGCTATGGTCTATGGCAGTTTGAAGCATTGTCCTTTCCGGACTCCACCAAAACCCGTTGTAGATAAGGCTCGCGTATCTAGGCATCAGTTCGTCTTTAAGATGAGCAACTTCTCTATCTAAGGTTAGGCTTTCAATCGCTCTATGAGCTTTCAACATTACGGTACCACCGGGAGTTTCGTAGGCTCCCCTGGATTTCATTCCTACAAAACGATTTTCTACGATGTCTAAGCGTCCTATTCCATTTTCCCCTGCGAGTTTGTTGAGTTCTCTTAGGACCTCTGCAGGAGTCATTTCTTTGCCGTCGATCGCTGTGATATCACCTTTCTCATAGGTGAGTTCTATGAATGTTGCTTCATTTGGAGCCGCTTCGGGACTTACTGACCAGCGCCACATTTCATCAGGGGGCTGATTCCATGGGTCCTCTAATGGCCCTCCTTCGTATGAGATGTGGAGAAGGTTCGCATCCATAGAAAATGGGGATTCTTTTCCTCTTTTCATTTCTACTGGAATGTTGTACTTCTCTGCGTATGACATAAGAGATTCTCTAGAACCTAGGGACCATTCCCTCCAGGGAGCTATAACAGAGATGTTAGGATTGAGCGCATACGCCCCTAATTCGAAACGTACTTGGTCATTTCCCTTTCCAGTGGCTCCATGACTGATCGCATCAGCATTAGTGTCGTTGGCAATTTCAACGAGCCGTTTCGCAATTAATGGTCTAGCTATCGAAGTTCCGAGCAGGTATTCACCCTCATAGATCGCATTGGCTCTAAACATGGGGAAGACGTATTCGGCAACGAACTCTTCTTGTAGATCTTCAATGAATATATCTGAATCTGGGATACCCATTTCCCGTGCTTTTATTCGAGCTGGTTCAACTTCTTCACCTTGTCCTATGTCAGCAGTGAAAGTGACTATTTCGCATTTGTAAGTCTCTTGCAGCCATTTCAGAATTATTGAAGTGTCTAATCCTCCTGAATAAGCAAGAACTACTTTTTTAACTTCCATTTTTTCTTTCATCCTATTCCAATCCCGATAGCTGGCTTAATGATTCGGCGAGCACTGACCCATCACATGTTTCACTAGCTACCACCATTACCGTGTCGTCGCCAGCGACTGTCCCTAAAACAGTTTCTAAGCCGGCTCGGTCAAGGGCTGATGCAACTACATGAGCTGATCCTGGTGGTGTTTGCAACATGACTATGTTTCGTGAAACACCTACCTTCACTACCCACTCACCAAGTACTCTTTTTAGGTGGTCTTGGTGAACGTAATGATCGCTTGGAAGTTCTGGGATGGCGTACACCATTATTCCTCCACTGACTCTCACTGTCACTGACCCGAGTTCATCTAAATCTCTTGAAACAGTGGCCTGTGTGGCCTCTATATCTTCTTCTTTCAGGAGAGTTATTAATTGTTCTTGAGAACTCACGGAATTATTCGCAAGCAATTGGGTGATTACGTGTTGTCTTTGTCTCTTAGATGCCATATTTATTCAATTCCTTCATTCAAAAGAAACATTAATAGACCTCTTGCTGTATGCATTCGGTTCTCTGCTTGTTTCCATATTCTGCTACTTTGCCCATCTAGAACTTCTCGAGTTGCTTCTTCTCCTGGGTGGGCTGGAAGGCAATGAAGAAAGATACTCTTCTTGCTTGCCTTCTTCAATAGCTCAGAAGTAACAGAAAAGTCTGAGAAGTCTTGCAGTCGGTCGTCCCTTTCGCTTTCCTGCCCCATTGATGTCCAAACATCCGTGTAGACCACGTCAGCCCCTTCTATCGCTACGTCAGGATCGTCTGTCTGAACAAGATTAATTCCTGTTTGCAGAATTCTTTCCGTGTCAGTGTCAGCGAATTCGTATCCGTTTGGTGAAGCGATCCGGAAATTTATTCCAACCAGGCCTGACGCAATTGCAAGCGACCTAGCGACGTTGTTTGAATCACCAATGTACGCCAATTCCAAGCCGGTTAGTTTCCCAAATTCTTGTCTTATGGTTAGTAAGTCAGCGAGCGCTTGAAGAGGATGTGACGCATCAGAGAGCATGTTAATCACAGGAACAGTAGCGTATTCCGCTAACTCTTTAATAGTTCCATGATCGAACACGCGAGCTCCAATAACCGCGTGATAGCAGGATAAGGTCCTGGCGATATCTCCTGTGCTCTCTCTCTTCCCCAGTCCAACTTCGTCTGGACGTATCGTAACTGGGTGTCCGCCGAGTTGTACGACTGCCATTTCCATTGAATTTCTGGTCCGGTTGGATGGTTTCTCAAATAGCAATGCTGCGCCTTTGCCCTGCAAGCTAGAGTTTGCAGGATTTTCTGCACAATTAAGAACAATTTCAATTTCTTGTGAATTTAGATCATCAATTTCAAGTAAGTGGCGTGTCATCAAGAACTCCTTTCAGGATTTCCATTGCCTCTTCTATCTCAGACGTTTTAGTAGTTAATGGTGGAGTGAAGCGAAGTGCTGTAGTGGTGATTGGGTTCACCAGAAGACCGTTTTCAGTTGCCTTGAGAGCTACTTCTTTACTTATCCCACTATCTAATTCTGCTGCCAGCATTGCGCCTTTACCACGAACTGAGAGAACTCTTGGAAGCACTAGGAGAGACTGTGTCAATACTTCTTCTATTTCTTGAGCTTTACCCACATAGTTGTCCCGCTTCATTATCTCTAAAACTTTTCTCGCTACTGACGTAGCGAGCGGATTCCCTCCGTACGTACTTCCGTGATCTCCTGCTTGAAAGGCTGACGCTATTTCATTTTTCGCCCAAACTGCACCGATGGGGAATCCATTTCCAAGTGCTTTAGCGATACAGACCACATCAGGTTGAACTTTATAATGTTGAAATGCAAACCATTCACCTGTTCTACATAAACCAGATTGAACTTCATCTACCATAAAGAGAAGGTCATTGTCCCGAGCTTGTTTCTCAACCCCGTTCATGAATGCTTCACTATTTTCCCAGACACCACCTTCTCCTTGAATGGGTTCAAGGTGGATAGCTGCAGTGGTTTCGTTGATAGCTGAATTGAGAGCTACCAGGTCTCCACGTTCTATGTGCGAGAAGCCTTCTGGCATGGGAGCAAATGGTGCGTGTTTATGTGGTTGCCCACAAGCTGCTAAAGCAGCAAGTGTCCTTCCGTGAAATGAATCTATCGTGGTTATAACTCCGTACATGCCGTCAGGAGTAGATTTCCGCGCGATTTTAAAAGCTAATTCGTTTGCCTCAGCACCGGAATTACAGAAGAAAACTTGGCCTGATGGCGAATAAGGTTCGTTGCTCTCAATTTCGTGCCTTCCAGTAATTGCTTTATCTAAAGCAATTGCTACATGGTGAGCGTGTTCAGTTGCCCAGTAGTTTGAAACTTGGGTTAGTTTTAATGCTTGATCAGCAAGAACATCTGCGATCTCTTGGTTCGCATGACCAAGAGTTTGTACAGCTAAGCCGCCAACGAAATCAAGATATCTTTTCCCATCGTTGTCCCAAAGTTCTGTTCCTTTCCCTTTGATGAACATAACTGAAGGGGCACCATATGTTGGCATGATGGGGCATGAAGTTAGCTTTATTTGGTCATCCATTATCTCTGAATGTTTTTTCATTGTGTTCCTCCACCGATGATCATCGTTCCTATGCCGCTATCGGTGAAAAGCTCCAGTAGCACTACATGATGTATTCTCCCATCTAGTAGGTGGGCCTTTTGGGCCCCTAGCTTGAGTGCTTCAATACAGGAAGTTACTTTGGGTATCATCCCATCTGAGATCCCTCCGGTTCCGATCATTGTTTCGATCTGATTGTCAGCGATGACTGAGATAAGGCTTTGCGGGTCACTTTTTTCTAGTAATAACCCTGGAACGTCAGATAAATAAACGACTTTCTCTACTTTTAATGAGCCTGCTAAAGCGCCTGCAGCAGTATCAGCATTTATATTAAGGCTCTGTCCTTTTTCATCTTTACCTATTGTAGAGATGACTGGAATGTAGCCTTCATTGATTATTTTCTTGATGATGGTTGTGGAGACTTTGCTAATATCTCCGACGTAGCCTAGTTCTTCATTACGTTGTTCAGCACGGATTAGGTTGCTCTCTTCACCACTGACACTAACTGCTTTCCCTCCGAGATTGGTGATGGCATCCGCTATCCCCTTTCCTACTTCTTCCTTGAGGACTTCTTTCACAATTGCCAATGTTTCTTCGTCAGTAACTCTAAGACCGTCTATAAAGGTGCTTTCTTTGCCTTCAGTTGCAAGGCGTTCTCCGATTTGAGGTCCACCTCCGTGCACAACCACGGGCTTTATACCCACCGAATGAAGAAGGACCATATCTTCTGCAAAGTGGTGGAATAGGTCTTTATTAACAAGAGTGCTTCCACCTATTTTTATCAAAACCGTCTTCCCTGCGAAATCTTGGATATACGGGAGAGCTTCTATAAGTACTTGAGCTCGGTCGGTAGGGCTGAAAAGTTCGTTTTCTTTTTCCGTTTCCATTGTCGACCTCATGATCTGTACCCAGCATTTATCTCAATGTATTGATGGGTTAGGTCACAAGTCCAGACCTTGGACTCCCCATTTCCTATCCCTATATCAACATGAATTCGCACTTGGTCTTTTTGTAAATGAGTAGCCGCATTGGATTCTTGGTAGGTGTCAGATTGTTTACCGTGCTCAGCTATTAGTTCATCTCCAATCCATATCTTCAAGAGGTCCCTATCTGCTTGTTGACCTGCCTTACCTACTGCCATGACAATTCTCCCCCAGTTGGGGTCCTCTGCCGCTAAGGCTGTTTTAACTAATGGGGAATTCGCTATGCTTTTTGCAATAATCTGAGCCGATTGATGATTTGTAGCTCCGGTTACAAAAACTTCAACAAATTTCGTCGCTCCTTCTCCATCTCGGACAATTTGGTGAGCTAAATCGAGAGCGACTTTCTGAACTGCTTCCTCAAACGCGTCCATGTGCTCAGCCGCATTTACATGTGATTTCCCCGTTGCGAAAAGCAAAACCGTATCACTGGTCGATGTGTCCGAATCTACAGTTATTGAATTAAAACTTTTTGCTATCGCTTTGCGGGTTACTTTCTGGAGATCTGGAGCAGGCACTGCGAGATCGGTAAAGATGAACGCCAACATGGTTGCCATGTCAGGTGCGATCATTCCGCTACCTTTTGCAATTCCAACAACAACTGCTTCCGTTCCCTCAACGGTACATGAGGACCCTTTTGCAAAGGTATCCGTTGTCTTAATGGCATTTGCAGCTTTTTCCCATTCTATAGAATCGGATTTCTTCCTTTTCAAAAGAAGCTCAGGAAAACTCTTGATGATCTCTTGAGGGTGAAACGGTTCGCCTATGACTCCAGTTGAAGCAAGGAAAACTTCCTGGGGGGCTATGCCAAGTTCATCAGCTAGAGATTCCGCGCTTGCTTCTACAACTATTTCCCCTGGCTTCCCCGTAAATGCATTCGCATTGCCAGCATTACAGAGGAGTGCTCTTGCTGTTCCAAAGGGAATTATTCCCTTATCCCATTCGACTGGTGCCGATGGGCAGAGAGACTTTGTGAAAACCCCAGCAACCGATGTTCCTTCAGGCATTGTTACTAAACAGAGATCTTTTCTTTCCGCATACCTCATTCCAGTTTCCGCTACGCCGATCTGCACCCCTTCAACGGAGGGAAGGTTAGGGAACTCGGATGGTGCTAAGGGTGAAATATTCATTGGTTTCCTATGGGTAAAGTCCCGTTATAGGTAAGCCAGTCGTTTCATTAAAACCTAACGCCAAGTTGGCATTCTGTATCGCCATTCCTGATGCCCCTTTCACGAGATTGTCTAACGTCGCAATTGAAATTAGAGTTTTTGTTCTTTGGTCCACTCGTGCAGTTAGGTGAACAGTGTTTGATCCAAGAGTTGACTTGGTTGAGGGCGGTCTTTCATCAACGACTACAAATGGTTCATCTTTATAAAAAGTAGCTAGCTGATCTAAAGCATCTTCTGTAGTGGTCTCGCTCATTAGTTTGCCGTAGCATGTGGCTATAATGCCACGATTCATCGGCGCAAGATGGGGAGTGAATAAAACCGACGTCTCTTTGCCAGTGAATTCATATAATGCTTGTTCTATTTCTGGAGTGTGTCTATGCGTTAGTAAGCCGTATGGAACGATATTCTCATCGACAGCGCAGAATGTCGTATTATCCTTAGGGGGTCGCCCTGCTCCACTCACTCCTGTTATCAGGTTTATAACGACTCCATTGGCTTCTATTAGCCCGGAGTGAATCATTGGAGCTAACGCAAAAATGGAAGCTGCTGCATTGCACCCAGTAGCGGCGATTAGTTGCGCTTCTTCTATATTCTTCCTGAATAATTCGGGTAGACCATAAACTGCTTGTTTTAGGTATTCGGGACATGAATGTTCCAGCCCATACCATTCGATATAGTCTTGCGGGTTCTTAAGACGGAAATCGGACCCTAGGTCAACGATAATTTGGGATTTACCGATAAGATTCGGGATAATCTTTTGGCTTAACCCATGGGGCAATGCACAGAAAATTACATCTAAGCCTTTAAGTTCTTCAAGGTTTAGTTCGCGGAATGCCATAGTTGGATAAGCAGAAGCCAAACTAGGGTAGAGATCACAGATACGTGTACCTGCCATAGTTTCGCCCGTAGCAACCTCGACGTTTATCTCTGGATGGTTTGTGAGTAATCTGAGCAACTCTGCTCCTGTAAATCCAGACGCGCCGACAATTCCGATATTTTTCATACTTCTACTCTACCAGAATAATGCATAAATATGCATTTATTTGCATATCTATGCATTATTCTCGGATTCTGGCTTTTGTTTTTTTCTGTACTTCATCAATGCATTTTTGGCGCAACTCACCAATTTGACTATCTGTTAGGGTCGTTTCTGTTGACTGGAACCGAAGCCTGTATGCCAAACTTCTCCTTTCCTCACCCATTGATTCACCTTTGTATGAATCGAAAAGCATAAGATTGCTTAATAATTTTCCTCCGCCTTTGCGCAGGCAACCTTCTATTTCAGCTGATCTCACTGATTCCGGAACATCGAATGCTAAATCAATATCGCTGGTGGGATATTTAGAAACTTTGACATACCTCCGTTTCCCATGTGGGCCTTCCAAAAGTTTTCCAAGGTCTAGCTCAAGCCAAGCTACCCTTCCAGTGATTCCAAATCTTTGAAGTGTTCTCGGGCTTATCTCCCCTACATGACCATAAGGTTTACCCGCTACAAGAACACTTGAGGATCGCCTGGGGTGAAGACCGTCTGCAGTTGGTTCTTTGAGTTGAAGATTCGGCAGTACGAGAGCGTTTCCAAGGAGATTTAGGATTTTCACAGCTGAAGGGGCATCTTCCCCAACAATTGCGACGGAGAGGTGTTCTCTCTCATCCGGTAATAAATCTCCTTCATCCGGAGGGAGGAAGATGTGACCAATTTCAAAAAATTTTAAATCGTTTATCCGGTGTGATTGGTTGTACGCTATTAGCTTTAACTGCCCAGGCAACAAAGATGTCCTAAGTAAAGATTCTTCGTGAACCAAAGGATTCGAAAGTGAAATAGCTTCTTCTGGCAAACCAGATAGTTTCAGGTCACCGGGAGCAAGAAATGGCATGGGCATTGTTTCGTCAAAACCAACACCCACTAGCACCTCTCGTACAAGTCTTCTGTCTTTTTGAAATTGACTCAGTTCTCCGGCCTGTGATCCACGTGGTACTGTTCTGGCGATATTTTCGTAACCGTGCATTCTTGCTATCTCTTCAGCTACGTCGGTTTCCGTTTCTGTATCCCAGCGCCATGTCGGAACGGTCACGTTCAAATTTTTCCTTTTTTGGGTTATTTCAAAACCTATTGAAGACAGGTGCCTTTCCATAGCGTCTGGAGTTAACCCTGTTCCAAGAAGAGCATTTATTTTAGCTGGGCGAACAATAATCGGTGAACGATCAGGTAAATCTCCCTTTGCTTCCACTATTCCCGATGTTGCAACTCCTCCGCATTCCGCAAGCAACTCTGCAACACGATCTACTGCTCGGACCATATTCTCACCATAATCAACTCCACGTCTGAAACGGATCGAAGCTTCGCTCATCAGATTCAGTCTCTTGACAGTTCTTGATATAGAAGGAGGGTCCCACCACGCAACTTCTACAATGATCTCTTCAGTGGTTTCAGAAATTTCTGTAGATTCTCCTCCCATAATCCCTGCAATGCCGATTGGTTTATCATCTGCATCTGTTATCACACCGTCAATATCGCTAAGTTCTCTTTCAGTCCCATCAAGGGTTGTAATGAGTTCCCCATTGCTTGCGCGCCGGACTCCAAGTATCCCACCTGCAACTTTGGCCATATCATAGGTATGATTTGGTTGACCGAGCTCAAGCATTACGTAATTTGAAATATCAACGACATTGTTTATGGGCCTCATCCCTAAATTAACCAGTCGATTCTGCAGCCATCTGGGTGACGGACCAACAGAGACACCCTTTATCACTCGAGTCAAAAATCTTCCACATAGCGATGCGTCTTGTATACGGACCGAAACATTAGTTTCATTCGCATTCCCACTCTCCCCAACATCTATCCTTGGAAATGCAAAGGGAATCTGAAGTGCTGCTGCTAGATCTCGGGCAACACCTGCAACACTCATCGCATCCGGTCTATTGGCGTTGACTTCTAAGTCCCAAAGGACATCGGGCTCTATCCCCAGCGCCTGATTAAGAGGTGTCCCTATTTCCAGATCCGCATTGGGATTGGAAAGGATCATGATTCCCTCACTATCTAATCCCATGCCAATTTCGCTTGCCGAGCAGCACATCCCGTTAGACAACTCTCCACGTAGTTCTCTTTGAGCTATCTCCATACCTCCGGGCATTACTGTCCCAATTGTGGCTACAGGAATAAAATCCCCAACGGACATATTAAATGCCCCGCAACAAATCTGAGTTGGCTCTCCATCACCCAGATCCACGTCAACAAGTTGAATGCGTTCCGCATTAGGGTGAGGCTTCAACTCCAGTACTTGGCCCACGACCACCCCAGATAGTTCTTCCCCGATTATCGACATCGACTCAACAGCTAACCCCAATGCACTTAGTGTTTCGCCGAGTTCTACTGGGTCACCGTCTATATCTGGCGCGAATTCTTTCAACCATGACAATAGAACTTTCATTTCTCCCCTTAGAACTGTCTCAGGAAACGGGCATCGTTAAGAACCAGTTCTCGAATATCATCAAGCTGGTAACGCATAGAAACCAATCTGTCTATACCGAAACCAAAAGCGAAGCCTTGCCATTCCTCAGGGTCAATGTTGCAATTCGACAGGACGTTGGGATGAACCATCCCGCATCCCCCCAACTCGAGCCAACTGCCATCAGGTCTGGAGATATCAAACTCAGCTGAAGGTTCGGTAAATGGGAAATAGCTGGGGCGCAATCTTGACTTTACTTCTTTCCCGAAAAATGCTTGCACAAACGCATCTATTGTCCCTGCCAAATCCCCCATCGTTATTCCTTTATCAATAACAAGGCCTTCGATTTGGTTAAAAGCAGGCAGGTGAGTTGAATCAGCGCTATCCGTTCGGAAGGTGCGACCAGGGGCGACTATGTAAATTGGAGGGGCTTGTCGCTCCATAGTGCGGATTTGAACTGGAGAAGTGTGTGACCGAAGCATGACTTCCTCAGGTTCTCCGAGATCAACAAATATAGTGTCGAAGTTACCTCTCGCTGGGTGCCAATCAGGAATATTTAGTGCTTCAAAGTTATACCAGGCGGTTTCAACTTCTGGTCCTTCGGCAACCGTGAAACCCATGCCAACAAATACGTCTTCCAATTGATCTCTAGCCTGAGTAATCAAGTGTAAATGGCCTCGAGTAATTGGATTTAGCAATTCCGTAAGGTCGATTTTCTCTGAAGCGAGATTCAAGTCCCACTCAGCTTCTTCAATCTCTAATTTCCTTTCGGTAAAAATAATCTCAATACTCTCACGAGCTTCATTAAGTTCTTTACCTGCCGTCGCTCTATCGCTTTCTGGGATAGATCCCAGTCCTTTTTTTGCTTTAACAAGTTCTGATTTTTTCCCAAGATATTGATTCTGCACTTTTGAAAGCTCCTCAACGGTCGAAGCCGTTATTGATGCTTCCTTCGCTTCTTGGGATAGTTTCTGTAAGTCAATCATTAAGTTTTTCCTTGATAACTCTATTCTCGCAGGTAGCTAAGGGTCCCTACGGGGATTTAATCAAATACTTTTCTTTTTCTTCAATGTAGTGAATTTCTTACCTAGTAGCAGAGCGTTGGCGTTTTGCTTCAAATGATGCAACGGATGCTGCTGTAGATACATTTAATGACTCCACACCTGCATCCATTGGGATTACTGCGAGTTGATCCATGTCCTTCATTACGATCGAATCCAATCCTCTGCTTTCATTCCCTAAAAACACAGCGAATGGGTTGAGAAAGTCAATATCGGTATAAGTCTCGGTTCCTTTTCCAGATAACCCTACAAGGTTTAAATTTTGTTCTTTCAACTGCTTGATAATCTCTGAGGTCTCACCTTCTCGGACAACGGGGACTCTAAAGATTGCACCCGCAGATGATCTAACTGTTTTAGGGTTATAGATATCAACAGAATTGTTTGAAAAGATGACTCCATGCGCCCCAGAGGATGCTGCGCTACGAATAATTGAGCCTGCATTCCCCGGCTCGTTGATCTCTATTCCAACTAGCAGAAAAGTTGGCTTCCTAGACATCACATCCGCTATTGGAGAATCTAGGTTTTGCAAGGTAGCTATAACTGGCTGCGGGGTAACCGTTGACGCTATAGACGCAATCAAACCGTCACCTACTCGCCATAACTTCGCTTCTGTCTCTTGAATTAATGCTTCAACTGTTCCTCCTAGGTCCGAGGATTCAGAAAGAAAGACATCTATAGGAGAATGTCCAGTAGCTATGGATTCGCGTAGAAGTTCAAGTCCTTCTATTGCGAATTTCCCTGATTTTGAGCGCTCCTTGTGGTTCTTAATAATTTTGCGGAGTTCACGGATTCTCGCATTGTTCTTAGATAGCCCGCTCATTTAGGATTAATTAGCTTTCGCAGAGGCTGCCTCATCAGCTAGTTTCACGAGAGCAGCAAAGGAAGCAGAATCATTAACAGCTAAATCCGCTAAGTTCTTTCGATCTACCTCAATCTCGGCAATCTTGAGTCCGTTGATAAATTGACTGTATGTGGTGCCATTTTGCCGACAAGCTGCGTTGATTCGTTGAATCCAAAGTTTCCGGAACTCTCCTTTGCGTGCCCGTCGGTCACGAAAAGCATAATTCCCACTATGCATTACTTGTTCATTAGCTGCCCGGAAGCTCCTACTTTTATTGCCGTAGTAGCCTTTGGCCCGGCCTAGTACTTGCCTTCGACGTTTCTTACTGTGAACAGATGATTTTGTTCTTGCCATTTCGTTTCTCCTGATTAGTGACCAAGGAATTGATGGTCGGGGTTCTCTTATATGCCTAAATTTCGGCGGACTGTTTTAGTGTCAGCTGCGCTTACTTCGGCGGGACCTCTAGCCTGCCTCTTCCGTTTGGGAGACTTCGCTTCAGCTAAGTGGTTTCTATGCATACGCCCTCTTTTGAGTTTGCCACTTGAAGTTTTCTTAAACCTCTTGGCTGAACTTTTGTGTGTCTTCATCTTTGGCATATCTTTATTGTCTCCTTCGTGAGTTCTTTTCAGCATTCAATGATTTCTATACCTCGAAATCGTTTTCTTTCTCTTTCTGAGCTTTTGCTTTTCTTAAATTCTCTATTGCTTTTTTGTCAGGACTAAGAACCATTGTCATGTTTCTTCCTTCGAGTTGTGGATATGACTCTTGAACAGAGATGTCTTCCATCTGTTCTGACACTTCATCGAGGATTTTCCTACCGAGTTCGGGGTGCTGGACTTCACGCCCACGGAACATAATCGTCAATTTGACCTTATGCCCGTCCTCTAGGAATTTCCTTACTTTACTCGTTTTGGTATTAAAATCTCCTCGAGCGATTTTGGGTCGGTATTTCAGTTCCTTTACTACGATGTTAGTGCTTTTCTTCCGGGAGTCTTTCGCCCGCTGTGCTGCCTCATACTTGTATTTCCCATAGTCCATAATCCGACATACAGGAGGCTTAGCGTTTTCTGCCACCTCTACAAGGTCAAGGTCAAATTCTCGGGCTTGCTCTAGAGCCTCGGACAATGGTGTTATACCTATTTGTTCCCCATCTGGCGACACTAATCGTACTTCATCGGCACGTATTTGTTCGTTGATGCGAGGCTCCTGATTCCCAGCTATGTCAAACTCCTTATCAAGTTGTAACTCCTTAAGTTAGTTTTTAGTTTCGATCTTTGAGACAAAATAAGGGTGCTGAGTAGTCAGCACCCTGAACTGCAACCAGTTCTGATGTTGCACCCAACTCACTGCCCAATTACTGGTGTGGCAAGGCGACTGCCTCTCGACAGCACTTTCTCAAACCTATTTATCTCTTAGGTCATTTACTAGATTACACGGAAAAATAACTGTTCTGACACAGACATCTATAAAGTCTTAGGTAAGGGAACATAGGAGGAACATATGAGTTTATGGACACCTGACGGTGAACATGAGGTAAACCAAGAAGAATCTACACTGAATGACCAGACCATACAGGAGAGCGAAGACATAAATGATGTGCCAGGTTTTGAAGATCTGACTCCTGAACAGCAAGAACAAGCAAGAACTATGGCCGCAGAACTAGCAGAGGCTAGGCAGCGCCTTGCTGAAACACCAGCTTCTGAGGTTGTTGCGAACCATGTTATGGGAATATATGAATTAGCAGCTATCCACTTAAGCAGCCAACCGCCTGGGCTTGACGCAGCAGAGATAGCAATTGATGCCATGACAGCAATTCTTTCTTCTCTTGAGAATCGGTTGGGTCAAAACGAAGCAGTTCTTCGTGACGCTCTTCAACAAATACAAATGGCGTATGTGCAAATCAGAGATTCTTTAGCTGTGGAAGAAACAAAGGTCGAGAGTTGAGATGGATGCACTGTTAAGTAAACGAAAGTACTTGAAGAGTGAAACGTTTTGAATAATTTAGATAATTTCGCTGATATTAACGGGATCAGAGTCTGTTATAGAACATTGGGAAACTCCGATCACCCTCCCCTTCTTTTGATAATGGGGCTTGGGGCCCAACTAATTGGTTGGCCTGAGGGGTTTGTAGAAAAATTTGTTGAAGAGGGGTTTTTCGTAATCAGTTTTGATAACCGGGACTGCGGATTATCAACCAAAACAGATGGGGAGCCGCACGACTCTGCAGAGCTACTTATAAGTGTCGTAGCTGGCGAAGGTGCAATTTCCAACTATTCACTTTCAGATATGGCGAAAGATGCTATTTCTCTACTTGATTTTCTAGGAGTTGAAGCCGCTCATATTGTTGGAGCGTCAATGGGTGGAATGATCGCACAAACGGTAGCGATAGAGTATCCCGACAAGGTACTTTCCTTAACTAGCATTATGTCATCTACTGGGAAATCTGAAGAGTTTACCCCAACGGAAGAAGCGCTTAATGCTCTTTTGACGGCACCAGAAAATAGTCGGGCCCAAATAATCGAAGTGAATGTTTCTGCTTCGCAAACCCTATCTGGCCCTCACTGGAACGAAAGTTTTGCTCGAGACCAAGCACAGAAAAATTTTGATAGAAGTTTCCACCCTAAAGGTGTCGGGTTTCAAATCGGCGCAATAGCCATGAGCGGGGATAGAACGTCTCAACTTTTAAACCTTGAAATGCCTTGCCTTGTCATTCATGGTTCACTAGATCCTCTACTTCCTCTACATTGTGGGGTTTCAACCGCAGATGCTATACCGAATGCGGAACTCTTGATACTTGAAGATATGGCCCATGACCTTCCTCAGGTGTACTGGGATGAAATATCCGAAGGGATAAAATCAATAACCTCAAAAGCATAGAGTGTATTTTGAGTAGCCATGTTCTGAATTCGTGCGATGTAGACAGTTTTTATCTACGATAAACGTATGGGCAAAGAGCAACGTTACGATCCCTTTTCTGCGGAAATCCTAGACGATCCGTTTCCTTTCTATAAGTCTCTCAGAAATGATTGTCCGTTGCATAAACACAATGATTTTTCTCACCCGCTTTATACAATGACCCGCTACGAAGATGTGGCGGAGATGCTCACGGACGTCGAGACGTGGTCAAGTCATTACGGGCAAATGCCCAGATACTCTGTTCAAGGGTGTCTATTTAGCGACCCTCCTGAACACACGTGGTATAGGAATTTGATACAAAAGAGTTTCGCTCCTAGACATGTTGCTTCCATGGAAGATGAAATAACCGTTTTAGTGAAAGAGTTAGTTGATGAGATGGAAAGAGAATCTAAGGGCGATCTCCATGATGCATTAGCATGCCCTCTACCAGTTCTCGTCATAGCCAAAATTTTAGGTATCCCAACTAAAGACATAGACCAATTTAAAGCTTGGAGTGATGCCCAATTAGCTGCTTCGAAATCTCCAAATGCTGAAGATTCTAAAGCCCCCCGAGAGGCGATGAATTCATATCTTCTTGAGCAGTTGGACATTAGAAGATCTGCTCTAAAAAATGCAGGCCTTGATATCAATGACATGAGCGATCAACCCATCGGAAAAATAATCCCCGATGATGTCATAAGTGGGATTCTTCTTGCTGAAGTTGACAACCGGATGCTTTCTGACACAGAACGTTTAGTAATGCTTAACCAGCTTTTGGTCGGAGGGAATGAAACGACAACGTCTTTATTGACTAACCTTTTCTGGCGACTCCTTTCCAATCGCGAACTCTATGAACAAATTAAGTGTGATCCGTCTCTCTATACAGTTGCGGTAGAAGAAAGTTTACGATTTGATGCGCCTGTTCTGGGCTTATATAGGACAAATACTTCTGACATTGATCTTCATGGAATAAGGGTTCCTGAGCGTTCAAAAGTAATGGCGACCTACGCCGCCGCTAATCGAGATCCCAATATTTTTGAGGACCCCGATACTTTCCGCCTTGATAGAGAACTTGAGGATTTAAGGAAGCATCTCTCATTCGGGTTAGGGCGCCATTTCTGCCCAGGAGCCCAACTTTCAAGACTCGAAGCACGACTTGCCCTTCAAGAAGTTGCTGAGAGATTCCCGAAACTTCGTCTAACTACGAAATCGGAAAGGATCGAGCCTTTTCTTTTGTGGGGAAGAAAGAGTCTTCCTGTCGCGTGGGATTAGTGCACGATCTTTGAAATCGGAATCTCAACAATATCGGTAGCTCCGGATCCACGTAGTTCCGGGATGAGAATATTTATTTGTTCCTTTAGTACTACTGTCTCGATTGCGTAGCCTTCTCCACCAAACAACTCATTAACTGTTGGGGATTTCATTGAAGGGAGAATGCCTATCACTGATCCTAAGTCCTGCTTTGAGACATTCATTTTCACCATGACTTTCCCTCTTGCTTCCAGAACTCCTTGCAGCAATGTTTGAATCTGTTCCATAGCTAGACGTTTCTCCGTGTCTGCGTAGGAAACAGGATTGGCAATCAATTCTGTGAAGCTAGTCAGGACGGTTCCGATAACTTTTAGGCCTGCTGCCTGCAGAGCTCGGCCAGTTTCAGTTATGTCCACAACGGCGTCAACTATTTCAGGCGCCTTTGCTTCAGTAGCTCCATAAGACAATTGGAGCTCTGCCTCTATCCCATTTGCTTGGAAATATGATCTTGTTAACTCCGGATATTCTGTACTGATTCGCACACCCTGTGGCAAATCTTTGACTTCTTCCCATGGGCTCTCTTCTGGAACCGCTAAAACAATATTTACTGGTCGAGCCGTGTTTTTGCTGTAGTGGAGCTCGCCAAGTGATTGAACATTACTTGCTGTTTCTTCTATCCAGTCTCGTCCTGTTATCCCAAGATCAAATAACCCATCTGCTACGTATTTCCCTATTTCTTGTGGTCGAAGTATACGCACACTGTCAATTCTGGGGTCTTTAACTGAACCTTTATAGTCAACGGAAGAACCTCTATGAATGGATAGGTCAGCGTCTGCGAATAATTCAAGCGTAGATTTTTCCAATGACCCTTTTGGGATTACTAGTTGTAACATATCTTCAACGGTACAGCTTTTATAGGGCTCACTAACAGTATTTATTGATCTTCTGGAATTATCGTAATCTTTATGTCAGTTCCTATTTGAGTAACCTCCTTGACGGTACCTCTCCAAATTTCAGCGATACTATCTACTGCATCACCAGAGAAGATGGGGATGGCATTTCCCCCACCAAAAAAAGCAGGTGCAAAGAATATTTCATATTGGTTAACCACTCCCAAATCATGAAATCTTTTAAACGTTTTTGCTCCGCCTTCGACCAATAGTCGCATTATGCCTTCTTCCCCTAACTGGTCTAGCAATTCTT
>JASLWO010000012.1 GCA_030740795.1 Acidimicrobiales bacterium
CAACAGGGGTACCTTCAATATTTACCAGCGTGATAAGGATAGGTTCAAGACTGTCATCAGCAGCTACAACGCCACCATCAACGATTGATTCCCATAATTCAGCACCATCACCCATAGTCGAATCATCAGCTGTACCAGATGCTTCTTCTTCTGCAGGTGCTTCTTCTTCTGCAGGTGCTTCTTCTGCAGGTGCTTCTTCTTCTGCAGGTGCTTCTTCTTCTGCAGGTGCTTCTTCAGCGGTTTCCTCACCTAGGTCACTGCTGTCGCTGCTACTTCCACTATCGTCGTCGTCTCCACCGCAGGCTCCTGCGATGAGGGCGAAAGCGAAGATAATAGATAGAAGCTTTAATAAATTGCTTTTTCTCAAGGGTCCTCCCCCTTTTTTTTGTAACCCATCATTTTGATAGGCATATGGACATGAACTCTATCGTATGACCATGGTCACTAGTTCGTATCTCGGTTCAAATTAACCGATTTCACAGTAAATAGAAAGTTTTTCAAGAAAAGTAACCATTTCGTAAACTTCCCTATTAAATAACATTTTTTATTACTCTTCCCGATAATCTCCAAAATCACGATCACGTTCGCTAAGGCTCTCTTTGAGGTCACGTTTTCCTAACTGGGTCATGTATTCCTTGGATGAAGACTGGTGGAATCCAAGCGCTTGGATATCTGCAGTAGACCGAATTCCGTTTCTAATACCGGCCGCCTCCATAGCGCGGTGCGCAGAGCGTTTGTTCAGCGCAAGGAGATCATTTGGGATTTTCGCTATTCGGTTAGCTATTGAAATGACCTCCGAGTCTAGTTCAGCTTCTGGAAAGGATCGATTCGCCATTCCGGACGAAACTGCTTCTATACCACTCATGTGGTCTCCAGTAAGTAACGCTTCCATTCCTCTTCGGAGACCCATCATCCATGTTTGCCATTGCATATCGGGAGGGGACATCAAACGAACAGGTGGATAACCAATTTTTGCATCTTCAGCAACATAAATGAGATCACACGCGTTGGCTAATTCAGTTCCTCCAGCGAGACACCATCCATGAACCTGTGCAATAACTGGAGTTGACATATCCCAGATTTCAAACCAATTGTTAACCACATGCCTGGACCACCATCCATCTGTTTTAGCTATTGATCGTTCAACAGCGTGGTTTGGTTGGGAGAGGTCGTACCCAGCGGAGAATGCTTCACCGGAACCGCGAATGATCATTACAGAGATCTCTTTGTCTCTATCTCCCTTGCGCAGTCCATCAAAAAGTTCATCTCGGATCTCGTCGTTTAAAGCATTTCGTTTTTCAGGTCGGTTTAGGGTAAATCTTCTGACCCGATGCGTCGGGTCATCAATGATCACTTTATTTTCAGCCATAAGTCCTCCTCGGGTTTGTAGTCGGTGTAGTTTTTTTCATGTTAAATCTCCGTTGAGGTAGGAATCTCGTAGCTTTCTCTTATTTATTTTACCCATAGTGTTTCGGTTAAGCGTTGAGACAATCTCATATGAACGGGGACATTTGTAATGACTTAACCTATCTTTCAGCCAGTTAGAGATTTCTTCAGTATTTGGATGCGATTCAGAGTCGTTTGAGATGATGAGAGCCTTCAGCTCTTCGCCAAGGTCGTCATTGGGCACACCGATGCAGCCAACATCAGCTACCTCTGGATGATCAATCAATAGCTGTTCTGCTTCAGCTGGGTATAAATTCACTCCACCTGAGACAACCATGTCGCTGAAACGGTCAGTAATGAATACGTAACCGTCCTTGTTCATATATCCGATTTCACCGAGTGTAAATAGTCCCGGTTCCGGATTCGCAGAAGCTGTTTTTTCAGCATCATTTGGGTAGACGATGCCCCGGCCTGTTGAATCTCTGAAAAATAATCTCCCTTCAGTGTTTGGAGGAAGCTCATTTAAATCGTTGTCAAGCACGAACGCGGCAAAAGGCGGGATTGATCTACCTACTGATCCTGGATGGTTAATCCATTCTTCACTAGTAATCGCGCAGACAGTTCCGACTTCACTGGCCCCGTACGCGTCGCGGAAGACCGGACCCCACCATTCAATCATTGCTCTCATGACGTCAACAGGGCATTTTGCGCCCGTGTGAGCAGCGAACTTCATAGACGAAATGTCATATTTCTTTTTTGTCTCTTCTGGTAGAGCGAGCATCCGAACGAAATGGGTTGGGACCATGACAGCGGACTCGGTTCCATGTTGCTGAATCGCAGCCAACGTAGATTCAGCATCAAACCTACCAAGGATCACAGATGGAATGCCGAGAGTTAGTAGACGCATTCCAGAAAGTGGTCCAGTGTGGTACATGGGTCCAACTACTAAATGGGTTCCAAATTCAGCGAATCCGCTTTTGCTGAGACCTTTAATATGTTCAGTCATAGTTGATCCGCCTGCGAACATGGTCGGTGGCAGTTCGGTTCCTTTTGGAAGTCCCGTTGTTCCAGATGTATAGAGCAGATTAGGAAGAGGAGTGACCTCATCTGGTGATGGGTCTGGAGATCCAGTAGCAAGCCACTCTTCCCAGTTGATTATTTGCGTGTAAGCCTCACAGTTCCAGCCGATGATTAATTCCACGCCTGCTTCCTGTGCAGCTAGGATTCCTCGATCAGCTGTTTTGTCATCAAGGAAAAGTATCTGACTTTCCGAATCCTTAAGGATATAGCTGGCCTCTTCAGCGGTGAGGTGGAAATTAACAGGAACGGAGGATGCCCCTCCAAATAAGGCTCCTAAGTGGGCTAGGGCGGTTTCAGAAGCATTTTCAGCAAAAACAGCGATGCGTCTTTTAGAGCCAAGGTCGCTTTTAAGAATAATATTTGCAGCTCTATTTAGTATTTCGTCAACCTGCTCCCATGTTAGAGATTTTTGTGGGTCAGTTAATGCAATCGCATCCGGTGTTCTGTTTGATTGTTCTTCTGCAAATTTCGGCATGGGGCATCTCCAAACGGGTGGTTAAAGACTTTCAATTTTTTCTGAGCCTCGCTTTAAATAATTTCGTTTTTTAAAAATTTGTTTTTGGAGAGGCTTAGATAATGAGACTAGACCATCTGATCGAAAAATGGCTATTGCAATCATAAGGGCCCCTGAAGCAGTTGTTCTAAGAATCTGCCCTTCACTAGATGTAGTGGAGAGAATACCCGCGGGTGTTAGCGCAGCTCCGATTAGAGCGCCTCCTATATGACCGACTCCGCCAAGGAAAAGAAGAGATACATTCCCTATTCCCGCAAGCGCATCCCATGTTGATATTTGTAGGACAGTCTGCTGATAAGCGGTAAGGACACCGGCTATTCCTGCTAGGGCGGACGCTATTCCGAATCCTAATAATTTTGCACTTGAGACATTCACACCCACTGAACTAGCAGCTGTTTCGTTTGCTCTTACTGCTAGAAACTTTCTTCCTGTTATTCCCTTTCGAAGTCCAGCAACTGCAAAGATTGAAAAAACCAGCCAGAAACAACAAAAAATAATAAGAGTTGGGCGGTCTCTGCTAACGGATGGGTCAACAGTAATGTCAATGCCAAACCATTCCGGAGGGGGGACTGACAGGTTTGATCTAGCTCCTTTACCAATTAGCGATTCATTACCCATTATGATCTCTGTAATTGCTACTGCTCCTGCCAAAGTAACGACCGCTAATTGAAGCCCGCGTATCCTAACTGCAGGGACGGCGATTAGAATGCCTACAACAACGGCAGTGGCTACTCCAGCGAGCATGGCTAAAGGAGAGGGGAAACCGGGCCCTTCTAGAGGGAACGGGCTGAATCCGTATATTGACCCATCTGCAGCGAAACGACTAGATAAGTAAGCGGCTACGCCAGCGAAAGTTAGATTAGCGAGCGAAAGCTGACCTAGGTAGCCAATGATGATGACTGAAGACAGCATGAGAATAGCTGCGATTGAACTGGTTATGAGACGGCCTTGCGTTACGGACGATCCAGTCATAAGAACCCAAATAGTGAATGCGATTATTCCTAAACTCTGGAGTTTCCAATTCTTTGGGATTGAAGCAGTGGGTTGTCTGTCAGCAAATCTGGACCCTCTTACCGGGAGCTTATGCCCCTTTGTGAACTGGATGATGACTATGGCTATTAATGGGATAGCGTGACGTAATCCTTCGCTGGGGATCCATTCAGGCCACCACGTCTTTAATGTGAAACCCGCTGCACCAGATTGGAACACTCCAAGCAGGATGCCCCCTGTTGTAGCAAGCCAAGCTGAAGTTAGATTTCCAAATAAGGCAGCACCCAAAGCTGGAATGACGAAAAGTGTGTAGCGAGTAGGTGTTAGCGTGACGAAATCAAGCGCTAGAATTCCAGCTAATCCCGTGATAGTTGTTGAGATTAACCAATTAACTGTCGCTATTCTATTAACGGAATACCCTAAGAGCGTACCTCCGGTTTCGGAGTCTTCTATTGCTCGGGTACATAGACCCATTTTGCTCTTGCGATAGTAAATAGTAAGCCCGCCTCCGATGATGAGAGCGATCACAGCTAATAGAATTCGGCTGTATTCAATTCCACCATCTAAACCTAATGGGTTCCGCCAAACACCTTCTGGGAGGATTCCGTCTACAAATTTTGATTTTGAACCAAATTGGTAGCTTGCAAGAGAAGTCAAGTAAACCAGTGCTCCAAGTGATCCAATAATTTTCGAAATTGGTGGTTTGTTTCTAAGAGGTCCAAAGATAAGTGTTTGCACCGCTATTCCCAATAAGATCGACATGCCCATTGCGCTAGCGAAAGCAGGGATAACCCCAACTCCTTCTCCAGCTAAACTCAGTCGGTATGGGATATCAACCGGACCGGGGATGAAATCAAACCAGGGGAAAAAGACGTCTCCTGATTCGCGCATGGTTACAAACGTGTACGCCGGATACATGGCTAAAGCACCTTGATCGAGATTTATTAGACCAGAGCCTTTATGCCCGACAACTATCCCAGTTGCGAGGATTCCGTAGAACCCGCCTATGCCGATGCCTAAGAAACATAAGAGAAGGATGTCTGTCACATATTGAAACTAATGGGTATTAAAAGTGATTACTCAATTTGAAAGAAGTTCAAGGTTAATTTTTTTTAAACACCCATCCCCAAATAGGTAAATCCTAATTTTTCCATTTGTTCACGGTTGAAGAGATTGCGTGTATCTACAAGGTTTGGTGATTTCATAATTTCTGAGATTCGAGCCATATCAACTTCGTTAAATTCTTCCCATTCAGTCAGGATTACTAGAACATCCGCATTCTCTGCGCATATATAAGGGTCGGTCTCGACATGAACTTCGGGTATCTGGGCAATTTGTTGCGTGACTGTTGGGTCGTAAGCACAAATTCTATTTTCCTCGGCGACAAGATGATGCAATACATCTATAGCAGGAGAAGAACGAAGGTCATCTGTTCCAGCTTTAAAGGTCAACCCCCACGCGGCTATTTTTTGATTATGAATTTCTTGCGGTAACATTTCTAGCACTTTCATAGCTGTTCTTTCTACATGCTTTCTATTCAGGTCAATGGTGTGTTCTAAGAGAGTAAAATTGAAACCTGCTTCGCGGGCTATAAATGCAAGCGAAGAACTATCTTTCGGGAAACAAGATCCTCCCCACCCTGGTCCAGGATTTAAATAACTTGCTCCGATTCTGGGGTCGTAACCGATGCCCATTGCCACATCCTGAATGTCAGCATCGGTTCTCTCACATAAGGTTGCTATCTCGTTAATGAACGTAAGTTTCATGGCTAGAAAGGCATTAGCGGTATGTTTGATAAGCTCAGCGGACTCCCACCCTGTGGTTATAACGGGGGCATTGATCTTAGAGTAAAGTCCGGCAACTCGTTGAGCCTCTTCAGCAGTTTCTGCCCCAATCACGATTCTGCTTGGGTATAAGAAATCGTTAACGGCATTACCTTCAGCAAGAAATTCGGGGTTTGAGACAACAGAGATGTCATTTCTCTGTAACTGAGCCTTCAGACTCGCAGCGGTTCCTACAGGGACAGTAGATTTAGTTATCAAAATAGAATTCGGTTGTAATACCTCAGATATTTCTTCTATGCCTGATTTGAAGAATGAAAGGTTAGTGCTGCCATCGTTATTAGCTGGCGTAGGTAAGCAAACGAAGTGGAATTCTGCACTCTCACATGCGTTCTTAGCTCCAACAACAAACTTTAATTTCTTGGATTTAATCCCTGTATTGACAATTTCTGAAAGCTCTGGTTCTACAAAAGGAATCTTGCCTCTTTGAAGAGCCTCTATTCGGGGTAAGTCAATGTCAGCTACGGTGACGTCGTGTCCAAGTTGAGATAAACAGGCACCGGTTGTTAAGCCTACGTAACCTGCTCCTATTACAGCGATTTCTGCCATTATTTGCCTTCTAAGGATTCCCCATTTGGATTGTAGCGATCACAGGCTAGAAAGTGTTTATTGGGATACAAGAGTGCATTAGATTTATTCTGAATCTTCACTCATATATGAGGGGTTTGCTACTTTTAGTTTTCTTTTGACTATTTCAAATAGTTTCTCGTGAAGGTTCGTAAGGTCATTATCTAGCTCTCCAGTTTTAATTTTATAAGCGAGACCAGCTTCGTCTTCAACTCCGAGTTCACTCATTATTGCTCCATAGGCTTTTAGGTCTTGATCTTTTTCTGTTAATTCTCGAATCGCTAATGATAAAGCATTGACCGCTATGCGGAGTTTCCACTTCTCTGCGCCGGTGTTTTTGGGGAGCAGATCTTCATAAAGGTATTCTTTGACAGCCTGAATAAGTTCTTCTGCTGATGGTGAATCATATGGAAGATTTGTTCTCGGAGGCAAAGCCCAGTCGGACCGGTCATTTTCTGTCATAGTTGCTGTTCTCCTAGAGTGGAGAGCAGGTCGTATTCATTCTCTGCTACACGTCGTCCTATGGCAGCTATTTCTAATGAATTAGTTCTTCCTACTCTGAAATCTCCTCCCATTTGAAGGCATATAATTCCCCATCGAAGAGTTCCAAAGATTTCCCACCACTGCAATGTCGGTATTGGGATTTTTCTGCCACTTTCTTTCCCATAGTGGTTCAAGAGGGACTCGTAGCCTGAAATTCCGGCCACCTTCCCAAAACCCCCGAATCTCCATGCCCTTACGCACAACCACCCAAGATCTTCGCATGGATCTCCGAAGTGGGCGATTTCCCAATCAAGAACTGCACTAAGTCCTGATTCGCAGAACAGAAGGTTGCCTAGACGGTAATCACCATGAACGAAGCTAAAACCTGTAGGTTCTGGGCGGTTTTTTTTAAGCCAGCGGAAAGCTAGATCAAATGTTGGGTGGGGGTCGGTAAGAGCGTCATAAATCAACTCCAATGTTTGGAGAGGGTCATGTGTTATCTCAACTTCAACATCATGAAAATCAGTTTCTTCGATGGAATGAATAGCTGCAAGTGCTTTCGCTGAGTCTGCAACAAAGTTTTGACGAGCTAGTTCCCATTGGTCGTCACGAAGAATTTTGCGAGCGATAGTTTCTCCAGGGATTCGGGATGTGATACTGAAACTCCGCCCGTGAAAGTGCTTAGAATGACCGGACAGAACGACTTTTGGGACAGGAACTCCTTTTCCTTTAGCAACGGTTAGGATTTTAGCTTCACGAGCACATGTGCCTTCTAATCTTTCCATTCCAGGGCGGTCCATCTGGATAATAAGAGGATGTGTTTGTTCTTCTACATCAATTGCGTCAAAGCTCCAAGTTTCACGGTTCGCACCTCCAGATAATTGAACTGGTTCAGTGATTGTGGTGTTTCCAAGAACCCTTTCCAATACCTCAGATAGTTTTTTTGAGAGTGAGTGAGCGTTACTCCCCATTGGTGGCGACTCCTGTTGGCTGCCCATCCTTAATTTGGTCTAAGTATTCGCTCATGCCCATTCCTACTTGCCCATTGCAAGTGAAGCGTGTCATTGCTTCAGTGATACGGGTTTGAAGTTTTTCTCCGTCAGGGGCAACTCGGCGGTTACGCAGTGGGATGAGTGATATGACCTCCCCAGAAATTTCATATTCCGTCCCTTCAGTGGTTTTCGCCCAGCATTGCATGCCAGTCTGGTATCCATCAGAATCCCAGACTGATTCGACACGGCAGTCATTAATTAATTTATATTCATTTCCGTCTAAGACCATTCCAGAAGAATTAACATCTTGACTTGTCTCATCACGAGATATTACAGACAGCATCATTGCGAAATCTTCGGAGAAAACCATGGGGAGCCAGCGATACCAATTGATTGATTGCCAGTAGCGAGGACCCCAGGACTTATCCCTCAAGCCCAGACCATTTATTTCATAGATCTCAGAACCTACTCTAAAACTCCCCGACATCTTCCCATGTTGTTCGTAATGGGCTTTAGAGAAGCTGGTTGTAGTTTCCTGAACAATTTCGCTCCCATCTTCGTAAATAGGTTTCCCGCCAAACATTGGAGACATACCGTTCCACTCCAACTCTACGGAACAGTCAAGAATAGGATTCTCCTTGAAAGCGGTTCGAGGGTTTGCCATTTGCTTGGGTTCAGCAAGCAGGCAGACCTTCCCCTCATAAAGTATGTGTAATTTCTTAAAGGGGTCAATCACATCAATATTGAGTCCTCCGGCGTTCATTTCATGATTTGTGGAAATTTCTGGACGACCAAACATGAAACCAATTTGTCCGTCTGGAAGGTACAAGCAGACTGACATTTCTGCATACCCCTCATTGACCCTATTGCCTAAGCGGAACCACCCGCCTATCTCTTGCTTTAGATCAAAAGTATTGAAGTACATTGATTCGTTATAATTAGATACGGGGTCAGGTTCGTGCGGGTATTCGTCTAGAGGTTCAAGAACAGTAATAATTTTCTTTTTAGCCATATGTGAACGTTAGCCGGAATGGTTACGGGCTTACATTCTTGCCAAGAGGATTTTATCTTTCTTCAGTCAACGCCGAACTCGCATTTCTTTGTTAACAGAAGAACAGTCATGTTTTGTCTAGAAGGAACATCTTTGATGTAATAGAGATATCAGAGAATAGGGGTGGAAGATGACAGGTCGTTTAAATGAGAAAGTAGCGGTAATCACAGGCGCAGGGAATGGGATAGGGAGAGCTACAGCCCTTCGTTTCGCGGAAGAAGGAGCAGCAGTTGTAGTCGCTGACATTCAGGATGACAAAGCCCATGAAACCGCTGAGATGGTTAATGAAGCAGGGGGAAGAGCGCAATCAATAGCTGTGGATGTTACTAGTGGCGCTGACAATGATGCTATGGCCGACCTCGCTCTAGAAGCATTTGGAGGATTGGATTGTTTAGTTACTGCTGCAGGGATAAGTCACGCAAATTATGTTTCCGGAGATATCGAACCAGACATCAAAAATATTGTCACGAGTCGGGCTGATTATCTTGAAAGACCGGGTTGGGAATTTGTTGAAGGGGATCCTGACTCTTTTGACAAAGTGCTAAACGTTAACCTCAAGGGAACACTTCTAGGAATGCAGTCTTGCGCGGCGAAAATGCTGGAGAGCGGGACCCAAGGGTCGATAGTAACTGTTGCAAGCATCGCTGCGAAACATCCTGATGCAGGCCCAGTGGCTTATACCGTATCTAAAGCAGGAGTTTGGATGCTCACCAAGAAAGCAGCGCGCATGCTGGGTCCTGTTGGGATCCGTGTTAATTGCATAGGACCAGGATTCATCAGTACCCATATGACAGCGATCATAGACCTTATGGATGAGAGCGAAACAGATGCATTTAACGAAATGATTCCACTTGGCCGCAGAGGAGAACCAATTGAAATAGCGAACGCAGCCTTGTTCCTTTGCAGTGAAGAGTCAAGCTACTTCACGGGAGAAATCCTTCACCCCGATGGCGGATTCTTTACCGAGTGAACTAAAGCCCCAGATTCCTACCAACTATTTCTTTCATAATTTCAGTGGTCCCACCGTAGATACTTTGTACGCGCCCGTCTCTCCAAAGACGAGAAATCGGGTACTCGTCCATGTACCCGTAACCTCCATGCAGTTGCAAGCATTGGTCAACCGCTCTTTTCTGCAGTTCGGTAGTCCACCATTTAGCCATCGCTGCCTCTTCAGCAGTTAGCTCTCCTTTGTTCAAGGCTATTGAGCATTTATCTATGAAAGCCCAAGCAAATTCTAATTCGGTCGCGATTTCTGCCATTTTGAATCTACTATTTTGGAAACTTCCAACAGGCTGCCCGAAAGCTCGCCGTTCTTTAACGTAGTCAAGAGTGAGATCAAAAGCGTATTGAGTTCCTGCTACAGCAGAAACAGCTATGTTTAATCTCTCTTGAGGGAGGTTAAACATCATGTAGTAAAACCCTTTGTTTTCTTCTCCGAGTAAGTTATTTATGGGGACACGGACGTCGGTGAAAAATAACTCAGCAGTATCTTGACAGTGTCTGCCTGCCTTTTCTAAGTTGCGACCTCGCTCAAATCCATCCATTCCTCGCTCTACTACAAGTAGTGAAATCCCTCGATGGCGAGCATCTAGGTTAGTTTTTGCGGCAACGATTACAAGATCACTGTTAATTCCATTTGAGATAAATGTTTTCGCTCCGTTAAGTATGTATGTTTCCCCGTCTTTGATTGCCGTTGTAGCTATGGATGCCAAATCGGAACCAGTGCCTGGTTCACTCATAGCAATGGCGGTGATCAGCGAACCATCTGTCAGGCCACTCATCCAGCGCTTTTTTTGTTCATCGTTGCAGTATTCCTTGAAATACGGAATACAAATATCGTTATGAAGCCCGAGACCAGAACCAGCTGCAGCAACACCAGCAAGGTCAAATTCTTCACCCATGATCTGGTTGAAGCGGTAGTCGCTTATCCCTCCTCCTCCATATTCCTCGGAAAGGTCAATGCCTAAAAACCCATTTGCTCCAGCTTTTTTGAAAAGCTCCCTGCTAACGATCCCTTCTTGTTCCCAGAGTTCATTATGTGGAACCATTTCCTTTCGAACAAACTGTCGGAACGTTTCTCTAAAAAGTTGGTGGTCTTCGTTAAAGATGTTTCGTTTCATGGATTCTCTCCAATTCCCCCAGTTGACCGCAAAAATGCCTCAATTGCCTCTGGGGCTTCATGGCTAGCATCTACAAGAGCTCGGTATCCTGTCAAGCCGGTTACAGAGATGAATCCTTCATCAACGAGTGCTGTGTCGGTATCGGGTTTAAGTTCAACATCTCGAGGGGAAACAACTATTTTTAATTTCCCAGGGATGTTACCCTCCAGAGAAGTTTTGGTTGTACCGAAAGCAGCGATTCGCCCCCACTTAACCCCCCGGATTTGTTTGATTGGTTTGTTTGGAACGTTTATATTCAAAACTGTTTTTCTAGGGGCTTGCATTATCCAATGTGTAGCAGCTGCAGCAATGATCCCGCTTGTTTCCCAAAGCATTCGGCTACCGCTCCTTTTTTGACTAATTGCTATTCCCGAGATCCCGAAGTTCTGTGCGATCATCGCCGCTCCGATCGTTCCCGAATGAAGAATGCCACGACCGCAATTAGCTCCATCATTACTTCCAGAGATAACAAGTTCCGGTGGTTCTCCGAAAGTCCCCAGCATTGCAGTCAAAACACAAAATGCTGGAGGGCCATCAATGCCCCAAGCATCAACATGTGGCGCATTTGGAATTGAGTATGGCTGAATTTCAAATTCAGCTCCATTATCTAGGGTGCCAACTCCTGCTCCCCACCCCGATCTTTCACTTGAAGGAGCTGCCACAGTTACATCGTGACCTTCCTTTGTAAGTGCGAGTGCGAGTGCGTGAAGTCCAAGTGAATGAATGCCATCATCATTTGTGAGTATAATTCTTGCCATTAGAAATCGATCCCTTCAATAAATGATGTCAGCTCATAGTCTGCAGCAGCTGAGAATGTCCTCGTGATGCACTTTTCTAAAAGCCGTTTACCTCTGTCATTGGAATAGTCAAGATCACTATCAATTACTTGGTTGTATGTCTGGACCATGAGACTGGCTTTAAGGTCAAACCAACAGTTATCAATTGTGTAATCATTCACCCCATTAGCGATTAGTTCGTTGTGATAATGGGCGACAAGTTCTTCCCCATGTTTTCTTCGGTCTTCAACTTTGAGGGAGGCGCTTAACCAATTTGAAATATCCCACGCCCCCCAAAATCGCGTGCAATATTGGAAATCGATCATAGTTACAGACCCATCAGGGCTAAAGAGGTAGTTCTCGCATCGCGCGTCGTTATGGGTGAAAGTTTGGTTACCTTGAGCGGCTGCCCAGTCTAAGAAGTCTGGATATCGTGGAATGAAATTCTCCACAACTTCTAACGTGCGAGTATCTACAATGGGAGCCCAATCTGTCCTGAAATTTTCAAAGAGGTCTGCTGCTAAATTTTTGGACCTTTTGTACATGTCATTATTCATTGGGGGAAGCCAATCTAAACTATAGAGTTCTTCAGTCTCCCAATAATGTGCATGTAGCTTTGCAAGCATGGAGAAAACCGCTGCAGTTTTATCAATGTCAGCTCCTGTGATCTGATCCATCACTGTTGTATCTAGAATCTCTTCAATTAGGATCGAAAACGGCACTCCCTCAATAGCTATCTCTGAGAAATAACACTTAGGAACCCTAACAGGGAAAGCCTCTTTGTCTTGACTGTAGAAATTTACTTCGCGGAAATAGTATCCCATTGTTTGGCACAGCAAGATGTTCTCTGAAGCTTGAGACTGGCATTTCGCCACTATGGTTTTCGGCCCGCTTTGTCCTTGAGCGTAGGTGAGCGAAAGGCGACTTACTTCTCCAAGGATTCCTACCCCTTCGCCTAGGTCAATCCAGGTGAAGTTAGTTATCTCCCCAAACTCTTCAGGAAGGACTTGGTTAAGCCAGTCCAGAGAGATCTCATTGACAGTTGAAGGAATCATTATTTAACAGCAATTCTTGATGACCCAAGAGCGTTATACGTTTTTCAATGCTTCCATGACTTCGCGCCACTGTTCAGGGTTGGATTGGCCCGGAGCGTAGAAACTTAGCCTGTCGATCACATCTCCAAATCTTCTCCCAAGTTCGGGGGCGACTTTATCGGGTTCTCCAACGACAGCGAATGTATTTAAGATCTCGTCATCGATAAGTGTTCCCATCGTCACCCAGTCTCCTTGTTTGGAGAGTTGGTTAAGTTCTTCTTGAAGACCTCCCCAGCCATGTAAATCAAGAACTCCACGGTACGCAGGAGTAGAGCCATAGAAAGCGATTTGTTGGCGTGTAGCGACTTCAGCAGCTTTCATTTCTTCTTCGTTTTGTCCCGTTACGACAAAGAATGGTCCTGAGATAGAGAAATCATCAAGAGATTTTCCTGCTTTCTCTCTACCTTTTGCAATGTTAGGAATTGTGACTTCACGCAGGTATTTCTCGGTAGTAAACCCATGGCAGATAATACCATCACAAACTTCCCCAGCGACTTGGGTCATTAGTTCTCCTACTGCAGCTAGGTAAACTTTTGGTGGACCGAAATCCCCTAAGTCTTCTTTGTTTGGGACAAAGAAAGGGGTCATGAGTGTGTGGGTATAAAAATCGCCTCGGAAATCAAGTCTTGAACCGGTAAGCCAAGAATCCCAGATTGCGCGCATGGCAGAGATCATTTCACTCATTCGGGCGGCAGGTTTTGACCATTCCATGCTGAAACGTTTGGTGATGTGGGGTTTGATTTGGCTTCCAAGGCCGAGATTGAATCTGCCCTGACTCAAAGCTTGTAGATCCCATCCTATGTTTGCGAGGACCATTGGGTTCCGAGCGAATGCAACAGCTATAGCAGTTCCAAGTTCAAGTGTTTCTGTATGTTCAGCAGCTATGGCTAGTGGAAGAAACGGATCATGGCTTGTTTCTGCTGTCCAAATGCCGTCATACCCTCGTTCTTCCTGTGACTTTGCTTCACGAGCAATTTTGTCAATATTTGGGGAGAACCCCATTCCTAAACCACCATCTACCTTCATACATCTACTCCTTCTACGTTTCGTTCACGCAATTTTTCTGCGGAACACTGGAACTCTCCTGACAAGTCTTGAGGACCTGAATAGTGTGGCTGCAAGAATCGGCGGCTAAATTTCCAGCCTTCCGTCGTTTTGACATATTGGTCATCATAATGGGCTAGAAGAATTCCTCGATCTCCATTAGAACGAACGACTTGTTCCTGGATGTACCACCTTCCACTGGCAGTATCTCCAGAAGGGTCAACGTCAACTCCACCATTTAGGACAGTCTGAACAGTTGCTTCAAATCCTGTCATTGCTCCGTACCAGAGTTTCTTAATTGCATCCAGACCTTCCACGAGCCTGCCTCCTCCAAGATCCCAAACAGCATCTTCGGACCATGTTGACGACCATTGCTCCCCATTTCTATGCACCACTGCATCCGCGTATTTGTGGACGAGCATGGCAATTTCGGAATATGGGTCGTTGGTAGTGGCCATGGAGTTCTCCTTATCAATGATGGGTTAGTAGGAATAAAATTGTTTTGCCCATCGTGGACCTTGATAGCCTAAGAACGCTTTAAGATCAATTGTCGTAGCTATATTTGCTATTGGACATTAGGAGGTAGTTATGAAACTCGGGTATAACACTGGCTATTGGAGCGCTGGGCCGCCACAGGGCGTTGAAAAGGTTATCGCAGAATGCGACAAGCTTGGATTTGAACATATATGGACGGCCGAAGCCTATGGTTCTGATGCGCTTAGCCCTTTGGCTTGGTGGGGGGCGAATACGCAAAATGTGAAGCTGGGGACAGCAATTATGCAGATGTCAGCTAGGACACCTGCGGCTACGGCAATGGCAGCAATAACGATGGACCATTTAAGTGGAGGAAGATTTATTCTTGGTTTAGGTGCTTCTGGTCCACAAGTAGTTGAAGGATGGTATGGAGAACCGTATCCGCGCCCTTTAGAACGAACGCGTGAATTTGTAGAGATAGTTCGTTCAATTGTTGCCCGTAAGGAACCAGTTGAATTTTCTGGCAACCATTACACGATGCCTCTACCGGAAGGTACGGGACTTGGGAAACCTCTGAAATCAACAGTCCATCCCCTTCGAAACCAAATTCCAATTTATCTTGCTGCAGAGGGACCTAAGAACGTTGCTTTGTCGGCAGAAATTTGTGATGGTTGGCTCCCATTATTTTTTGCTCCTAAAGATAATGGCTTCTATAAAGATGCTTTACAGTCAGGGTTTGACGCGGCAAGTCGTCGTGGGTGGGGTGATTTTGAAGTTGCTTGCACGGTGACCGTTATCCCCGGAGAAGATGTTGATGCATGCGCTGATTTGTTGAGGCCGATGATTGCTTTATATGCCGGTGGAATGGGCGCAAAAGGCCAGAATTTCCATTACGACGTTTTTGCCCGCATGGGCTTTGAAGAAGATTGCGAGAAGATTCAAGAACTGTATCTCGCAGGAAATAAGAAAGACGCCATCGCTTCTGTGCCAACAGAAATGGTTGAAGCTATTTCTTTGATTGGGCCTCCTAACAAAATCAAAGATGAGTTATCAATGTGGGAGGAGTCAGTGGTAGATACCATGCTCATCTCTGGTGGCATAGACCTTGTTCATTTCGTTCACGATTTGGTTGGATGATATGCCCCTAGATGACAGGACGCCAATAATTGTTGGCGTAGGACAATACAAGCAGCAATTATCTGAGGTGTCAGAGGCACAGGAACAATACCTGCTTATGGAACAGGCCTTGCGGGTCGCCGCAGATGATGCGGACTCCACGAAATTGCTGAATTGCATTGACCGCATGCTAGTTATAGGGGGAATGTGGAGTTACCCAGACCCTGGTCGGCTGATCGCTGAGTCAGTTGGTTCTCCTAACGCAAAAACTTTCTTAACTGCTATGGGCGGCAACATGCCACAAGTCTGTGTAAGCGATTCATGCGAAAGAATAGCGGCAGGGGAAATGGAAGTTGCCGTGGTCGTAGGAGGAGAAGCCGTTTACAGTAAAAACAAATTACGGAGAATCGGGCAAGACCTTAAGAAATCAGGAACAGATCTAGAACCTGCCAGTAAATTTGGTGGAAATATTCAAATGTCGTCGCAACACGAACGCGACAATGGGTTTTTTATGCCTACTCAGGTATACGCATTGTTTGAGTCAACTATTAGAGCCAGCAGGAAAGAAACTCATAAAGAGCATCGTCAAAGGATCTCTTCTCTCTGGGCGGGTATGAATAAAGTAGCTGCGAGAAATCCCTATGCCTGGGTTCAGACACCTATGTCAGCGGAGGAAATTAAGGAAGTCAGCCCTACAAACCGGATGGTTGGCTACCCGTATACGAAAGCGATGAATGCAAATTCATTTGTTGATTTTGGTGGGGCAATAATTATCTGTTCGGTCGGGAAGGCTAAGGCTTTAGGAATAGCTTCTGACCGATGGGTCTTCCCTCACGCAGCTACTGGTGGTCATGCTTCTTACTTCTTCTCAGAACGGGAAAATTTCTTTGAATCGCCTGCGATACGCCTTACAGGAAACCGTTGTCTTCAACTCGCTGGTATAACCATTGACGAAATAGGTCCCATGGATCTCTATTCATGCTTCCCTTCAGTTGTGCAAATAACTATGAAAGAACTAGGGATTTCCCCTGACCGTGAAGTAACGACGACGGGAGGCTTATCATTTTTTGGAGGCCCGATGAACAGTTATGTCATTCATGCAATTGCCAGTACCGTCGATGCAGTTAGGGAAACGGGAGAATTTGGTTTTATTCACGCAAATGGTGGTTACGCAACGAAGCACGCTTGCGCAGTTTATGGAAGCGAACCACCAAAAAAAGATTTCCAACGTGAAGATCTCCAAAGCGAAATTGACACATATCCAACGAGGACAGTGGATGAAAGCCCTTCCGGTGATTCTGTTATAGAGGCATACACGGTAATGCACGGGAGAGAAGGGCCCCAGACAGTGTTAATCACGGCAATAATGGCTGATGGAAGACGGGCTCTTACCTCATCAGCGGACCTTTCACTCATCGACTCGATGCTCAAAGAAGAATTCATAGGTAAAGACTTGGTTTTTGAACCGGATGGGGAATTCCTGATAAAAGGATAGACCTTTAGGCAAAACCTCAAATTTTCGCTATTGTCAATGCATGGACCTTGGGGAAATTATCGAAGAATCAAAACGCTTAGGAGAATGGGCACACGTAGCTACTATCAGCCATTCGGGCACCCCATACGTGACACCTGTACACCCTTGTTGGGAAGGGGAAATCTTATGGACCATGGTAGGTACGGACTCAGTAAAAGCGAAAAATATTGAATCATCTCCTTTGGTGTCATGCCATTGGCAGGTAAGTCCAGAGACGAATTTCGATAGTCTAATGATCTGGGGTCAAGCAGAACTCTTTACAGATCTTGAAACCAAAGAACGCCTTTGGGAAGGTGTTTTTGATTACGACCTAAATGCTTTCGCATCAGGTGGTCCAGCAGAATCTCCAGGTACTGGCTTTATGGCAATCACCCCAACGAAAGCAGTGATCCTAAAGGGTATGGGGATGGGTGGACGGTTTGAATGGAAAACCTCACAAAACTAACTTAAGGCGGAGTTCTCGTGGACCATTTTAATTATGACCCCGTCGGCCCAGAGATTCTTGAAGACCCTATTCCCTCATATTCCAACTTGCGTGAACAGTGCCCGGTTCACCAACATCAAGGTTTGGAGAATCCTGTCTACTCATTTTCGCGTTATGCAGATGTCCAATCAGTTCTTGTAGATCAGGATACCTGGTCGAACCGTTTCGGTCCCGGCGTCTCATACGACAAAAACGTCGGAGATCTACAAAGATATGATCCGCCTGACCATCAGATCCGTCGCAGATTTCTTAGAAGTGAATTTCTTCCTCGGACCATTGCAAGATCAGAGCCTGCCATTCAAATGTTAGCGGATGAACTTATAGATAACTTTTATGACCAAGGAAGAGTTGAGCTGCACGACAACTACGCTTTGCCACTACCTGTTAAAGCATTTACTGAATTAATGGGAATAAGTGACGAGGATTCAGGAGATTTTAAAACCTGGGCTGATGAGTTAACGCTGGGGATGACTTATCCAGATAGATCGAAGCAAGCTCGCAAAGCAGTGGTTGCTTACACAACGGAACAAGTCAGAAACCGCCGGGAAGCGATGGCAGAAGCAAACCTTCCAGTAGGCAAGGACCCTGTTGGGACTGTTGTCTCAGAAGGTTTAATTAGCCATTTGTCCTGCCACCCTCTCGATAATGGCGAATTCATGCCAGATGAAGAGGTTGCTAGCATGATTGGGCAGTTACTTGTTGCCGGTCATGAAACCACCACCTCATTAATTACTAATGCTATTTGGCGTTTGCTGCTACATCCGGAACAAATGAATCTTCTTCGGGAGAACATGGATTTAGTCCCCAATGCGATTGAGGAAAGTTTACGTTTTGACTCTCCTGTGCTTGGAATCTGCAAAACTAATAACCTTCCTGTTGAGTATCATCAAGTTGAAATTCCTCAGGATTCAAAAGTGATGGTTTTATATGCTTCGGCTAATCGTGATGGGTCTGTGTTCTCGGATCCAGATGTTTTTAGAGTGGACAGACCGCTTCTCGAATCGAAACGCCATTTATCGTTCGGATGGGGAGCCCACTTTTGTTTGGGAGCTCACTTAGCCAGACTTGTGGGAAGATTGGCGTTAGAAACATTATTAAATAGAATTTCAGATTTCCGACTTGATGAACCAACTGAACGGGTGCTTCCCCCGTTCCTTTGGGGACGCAAACAAGTCACCATTACCTGGGACTGACTTGGACGCGGTGAGGTTACTTACCTGCTAAGTATTGTCACGCCGCTTATCCCAGGAGCACCATAGACATGGGTATATGCAACTTGTGGATCGTTAGGGACTTGTCGTTTCCCGGCTGCTCCACGAAGTTGTAATACATTTTCGTAGACCTGGCGTAACCCAGAAGCCCCTACTGGCTCTCCATTGGCAAGGCACCCACCGTCGGTGTTCACAGGTAAACGCCCACCTATCTCTGTTTCACCCTGTTGAATGATTCGTTCTTGTTCCCCATGGTCACAGAATCCATTCTCAGCCATATGCATGATTTCTGCTCCAGCTTCGGTGTCTTGAAGTTGCGCCACATCAACATCGGTAGGCTCGATGCCTGCCATTTCAAAAGCTGCTTTTGATGTATCTACCGTAGGACCATCTCCATCTTCAAGAGCTAATGATGGTGCCATAACCTCAAATGACCCCCACCTTCTGCTTCTAACTACTGCCGCGTTCAAGTAGACGGGAGTATCAGTGTATTTGTGAGCTTGGTCGGCTCTAGCAAGGATAAGAGCGACGCCACCTTCAGCTGGGGAGCAGAACATGAATTTCGTCAAAGGGTAACTTAGCATGTCTGACTCTAGGATCTGTTCTTCGCTGATCGGCTGTCGTCTCCATGCATTGGGGTTGTGCTCGGCATTTCGAAACGCTTTTGCGGAAACTTTTGCGAGAGTATTATGGCTTATTCCGTAGTTTTCCATGTAGCGGTTAATTTTCATTCCGAAAAATTGTGTGGTTAGAGCAAGTCCTTGTTTCCCATACCAATCTCCAAGTCCTGAAGATCGGGTGTTTACGCGAAAAGCTCCTCTCTCGTGCTTGTCATAGCCAATAGCGATTCCAAGATCAAAGGCCCCTGAAGCAATAGTGTTGTATGCAGAGAAGAGTGCTGAGCCGCCTGTGGCACAACCATTTGCGACGTTAATGAACTGTAAACCTGTTAGCCCTAATTTTGAGACCATGGTATCTGCGGCTCCGGCGGCCTGGCTGCCCCCGAAAGCAAACTGGACGTCTGGCCATTCAACTCCGGCGTCTTTCAGCGCTTTTCTAACTGCATACACTCCTTGTTCTTGCCCAGACCTTTCAGGAGTTCTCCCAAAGGGGTGTATCCCTATCCCAACTATTGCTACTTCTGGTTTGCTCATATTTTCTCCTTTTGTGCCTATTGGGCTACTGGGGCAAATGCGAATGTCATTACTTCGTTGCCATCTTTATCTGTATATGCAGGGATGAATGTTAGTTTCATTTCCAAACCAATTTCTAGAACGTCCTTATCAGCTACTGTCAGACGCGTCTCAACTTTAACTTCATCGTGTATCTCTACATAGCCAACGCCATATGGTTCAAAATTTTCTATATCGCCTGCGTAAGGAGGTGATTTAGGTGGGTAGCCCTGAATGGTCCATGTCCACAACGTCCCGCGAGTTCCCAATTCTTTCGGTTGAGTGTCATCAGATGTGCATCTCGGGCAACCAGATTGCACGGGGAAGAGAATTGCCTTACATTTTTGGCATTCTGAACCAATTAATCTTGGGTCGTCAGATGGCCAAGTGAAAAGCCCTTCTTCTATTGGGACTTGTCCGCCCATCAAACTCTCCTTATTTTGAGTGATAACATATTATGCCCTAACTCGGACTGATTTGTCGTTCCGTAAGCGATTTGCCTTAGCTCCGTTATTGAGCGCTAAGACCAGATTGGATTATTCCTGCTTTCATTTTCTTTTTTGTTTCTTTATCAGGGTTAGATACTCGTTCAAGAATTACTTCAATGATTTCTCCGGTAAAGGGGAATCCTGATTCATATGGACCCACGGGAGCGCCTGTATCTACACCAACGTCGAAGGTCTCACCACTAATTGAGTAAATAATTGGGACAGTCCGCTCTATTCTTTTCGTGTCAACTTTTAACCCGTTCACAAATAAACTGGCTACCCCACCCGAGCCGAAACCACCGTCATGTTCATATTCAAGCAAAATTAGATTGTCGCCAGTGCGGAGAGGTTCTTTAGAAGTAACTGTGGTCAAGTATTGACCGAAGCAATTGTAGTGGTAGTTAGCCTTGCCTTCTTTATCGAGGTACATGCTCCACCCAGACATATTTCCACCTTGGCAGGCTATAACACCTTGCGCCCCTTCTGGTGGGACTGTTATGAGAGAAGAAATTCTGTGTGATGCATTTTTTAAATTAACGACTGTCCTTTCGGGCATTCGAACGTGGGCTGTGGTGTAACGCATCTTCTTCCGACCATCTAATGCAGTTGGGACACTAAAGTCGCCACTAAGCCTCATACCGACATCCCTGAGGGGATAAACACCATTTCGTTTTGCTTCCTTATCAAAGATTTTTTTTAGATCTTTGAGTTTCTCACTCTCATCTTCAGCTAAATCAATGCTTTGCGAAAAGTCCTTTTTGATATCGTATAGTTCCCATTTTTCTTGTTCACCGTCAAATTCATAACCCTGCATACGTATCCATGGGACTCGTCCATGGAAACAAGAAGCTATCCACCCTTCATGGTAGATAGCTCTATTCCCTAGGATCTCAAAGTATTGGGTTAATCGCTTACTTGGAGCAGTGGCATCATCAAAAGCGTATTGCATGGGAATTCCATCTACAGCCATTTGCTTAATGCCATTTACTTTTTTGGGCCATCCAATTCCGGCTGCTTCTAGAATAGTAGGGGCAATGTCTATGACATGATGGAACTGGTTACGAAGACCGTTCCTGTCTTGAATGTTCTTTGGCCAGCTCATAACCATTGCATTTCGTGTCCCGCCGAAATGAGAGGCTACCTGTTTCATCCATTGGAAAGGGGAGTCTAAAGCCCACGCCCAGCCAACATTGAAGTGATTCTCGCATCGTCTTGTCCCAAAATCATCAATGTGTTCTAGTAGCCATTCGGGGTCTTCGTGAACACCGTTTTGGAAAGATGGCGCTGACCAGGCCCCATGAATCGTTCCTTCAGCAGAAGCGCCGTTATCTCCAGTTATGTAAATAATTAAGGTATTGTCGCTACACCCTAGTTCTTCAATAGAGTTAAGGATGCGCTCGACTTGAGCATCAGTATGTGCGAGGAAGGCAGCAAAGGTTTCCATCAAACGAGTAGCTACAGGCTTATACCTATCAGGGTATGAATCCCAACTTGGAATTTCCTCAGGGCGAGGCGTTAACCTGGTCCCTTCTGGGATCACTCCGAGATCTAACTGGCGATTGTGTATTTCTTCTCGGAGGGTATCCCAGCCCTGATCAAATGAACCTGAGTATTTGTCAATCCACTCTTTGGGAACATGATGAGGCGCATGAACAGCGGGTGGAGCGAAATAGCAGAAAAATGGGGTATCGGGAGCAGTAGCTTTTTGTTGCTCAATCCATTGGATTGTTTGATCAGCTAGATCTTCGCTTAAGTGGTAGTTATCTTTTCCCAGGTGTGGTTGGATTGGAGTGGTTTGGTCATAAGCAGCGGGTTCCCATTGCGATGCTTCCGCTCCGATTATTCCATAGAATCTGTCAAATCCCATTCCGGTTGGCCATCTATCAAAAGGTCCTGCTGGGCCTTGCTCCCAGGATGGGGTGATGTGCCATTTACCAAAGCAACCCGTTGAGTAACCGTTCTCTTTGAGGATTTTCGCTACTGTCGCAGATTCTTTAGGGATGACACTGTCGTATCCGGGGAAACTATTCGCAACTTCTGTGATTCCGCCCATGTGAACTGAATGGTGGTTGCGACCAGTCAGGAGAGAAGCGCGCGTAGGGGAGCAAAGAGCCGTTGTGTGAAATTGGTTAAATCGGAGACCTCCTTGAGATATTCTTTCAACAGCGGGCATGGCAATTGGTCCACCAAATGTAGCGGGACTTCCAAATCCGACATCATCAAGCATGATGAGTAGAACGTTCGGGGCCCCACCAAGAGAGAGGCTTTTCTTAAGAGGTGAGGGTTTGGAGTCAGTGACTAAACGCCGAACTTTACCTTTAAATTTCTTGCTTGGATACGGTAAGTTATTCATTGGTTTAAAGGTCGGTGGTCAAAATTAGCGAAGAAGGCGAGTAGATCTTTTTTTGATGAATTGCTCTTGAGTAGATTCGATGCGAGCCCATCGCTCAAATTTAGATTGCCTGAGAGTATTTCTGCCCAATGTTCTAACGAAAGGCTGATTGAGAGATTTGCTTCTTCTCCATTCGTTGGTATGGCTACGTTATTTCTTATCTTTAAACCAGTTCTTTGCCCTTTTTCAAATTCCCATCGCATTTCGGCGGTATATCCATTTGCCGCTTCAGGAATAAGAAGTACTTTGAGAGCGTGGACGGTTGTTTCCGGAGGGTTAGATAAGGTAACAGTTTTTGAGAATCTATGTTTACGATGCCGGCTTAGGTCAATTTTGCCTTCAAGCGCAAGTGCTTGAGTTAAACACCAGTTACGAATATTGGAAGCCATTGTTTTTTGGGCGATTAAGCGGAGGCAGTCTGCTAGGAGTTGAGAGTCCGGGTTCGGCGTTGGATTAGCGCTCTCGTCTTTCTCTGGAGTGAGTTGAACTAGTAGGTGGCAAAGTTCGATTGCCCATCTGAGGTCATTGTTGCGTATAGCTTCTATAGCTAGTTCTCTGGTTCTCTCAATTCCTCCAAATCCTTCTATTATTTTTTCTGCTCGTGATTTTGGTTGATCGGGGAAAAGATTGACCGGATTTCCGTCAAACCAGCCTCTTAGACCAGCGTAGATTTGGCGGACATGATGTTCAGCGACTCCGTAGAATTGTTTTGTGATATACGTTTCATGAAGATCCGTCGGGAGTTGGACGAATTCAGTCAATTCATCCGAAGTTAAGCCTTTGTTGATTCCTCGAACAGATTGATCCCAGAGGAACTGGATCCTGTCTCTGTATCTTGTTACTTCTGATGTGATTGTTTCTTCTCCTTGAATTGGAGGTCCGTGGGTACCGACAAGAATGTCGGGTTTTAAAGAGAGAATATGGTCAAGACCTTCAAGAAGGATTCTTGGATCCCGATATTCTTCACCTCTGATCGCGAAGACATTGAATAGGGCTGGCCAGACAAGGTTATTTACACAAAGCTTAAGTTCCGGAAACCAGATAGTTATAGAGTCATCAGCGTCTGATGGGGAGGGAGTCATCTCTACTAGAAGGCCGGCAATAGTTGTTTGAATAGGCTTAGTGAAAGTTTCATTTGGTTCTATAAATCCCGGAGTAAATGGCGCATGGTTCGAGTTGCGGTATGACATTCCAAGACCAGCGTTTACGACGGCATCAGGCCCATCTTTTGGAAGTGATATTCCAAATTGGTGGATGAGTCCTCGAGAGGCTACGGCACTTAGTTCAGTCCCGTAGCTTCGTAGATTCTCCGTGATACGTGCGTGCCCCCAAATGGGGATTTCGCTTTGACTGCCATCTGCAAAAATTGCTTGAGTGCCAGATACATAGTGGAAGTGGCTGTAGATGATCGCCGCAATAGGTTTTTTTGTTACTTGTCGAATCGTTGAAAGCGCAGCGGCCATTTCTTCTTGGCACTCTCCAGTATCAATGATAATTAGCCCATCAGGTCCTTCGATGAAGGTTTGGTTTGATAGCCCATTGCCAACTAGGCACCAGATATCAGAGGCAACGGTCCAAAGTTTTTCCTCAAGTCTGCTGGAATGGTTTATCAATTCGTCGTTAGCTATCTGCCCTAAGGGGCCTTCTTTGGTATGTGCCTGCAGCGAAAAACTTGCAGGGAGATAGTCATGAGAGTTAGTTGTCATTGTGAGCTCTCAATGGCTTAGATCTTCCGGTCGTGATCAGCCCAATACGGTTCTCGTAAAGTTCTTTTCAAAATCTTTCCTGTCCCTGTACGAGGAAGCTCATCAATGAAATCTATGGATTTAGGTCTCTTGTATCCGGCTAGTTTGTCGTTACATAATTGGAGTATCTCACGGGTGAAATCTTCATCACCTGTAAATTTTTCGGAGCATTCTATTATTGCCTTTACTTCTTCTCCGAATTCCTCATTTGGAACGCCGATCACTGAGACGTCAGCCACTCCATTATGTTCTGCGATTACAGCTTCAATTTCGGCGGGGTAGATGTTTACTCCTCCTGAAATGATCATGTCAATCTTTCTGTCTGAGAGCCATAGGTATCCGTCATCATCCAGGTATCCGATATCTCCGGTGGTAAAAACACCTGGTTCAAGATGGGCTTCCGCAGTTTTTTCTGGTGCTTTGTGGTATTCAAAGTCAGTCCCCATCAGGTTTCGAAAATATAGGGTTCCAGATGCGTTCGGTTCTTCTACTCGCTGCCCTTCATCATCAACGACAATTACCTCAACGGTTTCAACAGGTTTGCCAACTGAACCGCCCTTTTGGAGCCAATCATCAGCTCGGATGGTAGAGATGAATGCTCCTTCTGTTGACCCATAGTATTCATGTACTTTCGGTCCAAACCATTCCAGCATAGATTTTTTCCAGGACGCTGGACAGGGGGCGGCACCATGCCAGACCGCGTCTAAGGAAGCCCCTGAAAAACGTTCTTTTATTTTAGGGTCCGCATCAAGCATGCGTTTGAATTGGGTAGGGACAAGGTGAATGTTGGTGATTTCTTCTGAGTCTATAAGTTGCACCGTTTCTGCACCATCAAATTTGTGGCGCATAACGACTGAAGATCCATTAACCATGGGCATAAATGTAAATGCCCATTGTGCAGAATGGTAAACGGGACCGACGAGAAGGGATCGACCACCTGAAGGTACATAATTTTCCATGCTCGCCCCCATTAGCTGCATAATCTCTGTGGGGATTTCACCGCCACCAGAAAGCGACCCTCGAACCCCCTTAGGTCGCCCTGTAGTTCCAGATGTGTAGAACATTGGACCTCCGAGAAGTTGTTCATTCTCTGGAAGGTCATCTGTTGACGAACTCGCTAGAAATTCTTCATAATCATTTAACCCTTCGCATTTTCCGCCAACGACGATGGATAGGTCGACTCTTTCCGCCCGGTTGTCTGAGAGGGCATCCAAGGCAATATCGGTGAATCGTTCTCCGACGAGCAATGCTTTAACGTCAGCATCATCTAGAACGTAGGCTAACTCATCTGCTACCCAGTGCCAGTTGACGGGGACGTAGGTGACTCCTAAATGAGCAGCTGCTTGAAAGATTTCAAAGCATTCTCTTCGGTTGCCCATCATCATTGCAATGGTGTCTCCGGGTCCAATTCCGGAAGTTTTTAAACCATTAATTAGGCGGCGAACTCGGTTATCAAATTCTTGCCAAGTAGTTTTCCCATATTCGTCAGTGACAGCGACTTCTGACCCTTTAGAAGAGACGATTCCATCAAGTAATTTTGGCATAGTTCCCCCAGTTGAAACTTTAGTTGCTCAAAAACAGTACTAGTAGATTGCGGATCAAGCTACCCCGTTACCTTATATGAGTTCCATTATCCGTTTCATTCCTTTGATGGAAGCTGCCGCCGCCTCATCTATAGGGGCAGTCCATAATTCTTTTGAAGGCACTTCAAGACCTATAGGCGATTGGCAGTTGTTTGCTACAAGTGCTCGCATCATCTCAACTAGTTCAAATTCTCCGTCACCAGGAGGAACTCGAGTGCTCAAGGTATCTGTGTAGTAATCATCAAAGACTTTTTCTGTAGGTCCATCGTTCCATTGAGTTGAAAGGATTTTGGTACCTGAAATAAGTTCTAGATCACGAACGCTGCTTGTAGAACGGGTAAGGTGCCAGCTGTCAAAACATAGACCTCCATTTTCGCGGTCAGCGCGTTCAATAATTTCTGAAGCGACACTAAGATTTTCTATGTTCGTCATCTCTGGCACAGCCTCTAGCCCTACGAGAAGTCCATGTTCAGAAGCTCGGTCACATAAGGAACCGAATCCTTTAGCGGCTTCTGCAATGGTTCCTGTGTAGTCGCCAATCACTTGAACGTACCTGCATTGGAATCGGTCTGTAATTTCCCATACAGCAGATTCCAATGCTAGGCATTGCTCGGATGGTCTATCTGGAGAAGCCCAGCCCCGTAGGGTTTCAATATTTGCGAGTGCAAGCCCATTATTGCAAAGAGTTTCTTCAAGTTCGTCTATTTCAGATGGGTTGGTCTGCATTTCCGCCCATGCTCCTAAATAAATACCTATAGCATCAAAGCCAGCTTTCTTGGCTGCTGTAGCTCTAGCTGTCATAGATTCTTCGGGTCCGCGACAGAAATAGTCCCACACGAAATGACTCGGTCCCAACTCACGAGCGTTTCTGATTTCGTTCACCGGATCCCTACATTCTGAAGTAGTGAAGAAAGGTCAACTACGGCTAAGGACATGAAAAGAAGTTCACGTTTCAGTTGGTAAGAAATGGCTTAGCGCATTATCAACAAAACTGTTTATTTCCGGTTGGATATTTTTTTGAAATGGTCCTCTGACTTTAAATCCGCTTGAGGTAACTATTGAAGCTCCTCGGTCTTGCGTCCATTCGCACAAACCTTTCAGTGACTTCTCCGGACTTATCTCATAAGTTACGAACAAAGCGACGTTACGGTGGGAGATATCTGGCAGCAAATTAAGTTTCCCTAGCTGAGCTGGTCGAGCGCCGAGTCCGAAAAGCCCATCGGTCCATGTTCCTATTACAAGAAGATCGGCGTTGAGAACGTATTGGGCATTGATATTTGTAATGGGGAACACACCGACTGCTGAACCTTTGTCAACGAATCCTTCTGCAATTGAATGTGCTAGCTTCTTCGTTCCTCCACGTAAGGATTGATAGAGTATCGCGGTTTTCATTTCTCCTCATTTCCTATGCAATATGAACATAGCACTTTAATGTAAAGGGCACTTGATCCACGTCCGATTGATTGATCAAGGTTCCCGTTAGTTCAAAACCGAGTTGAATCTCTGTTCCACAGTGCTGTTGGTGGGGGGGTGGTCCCATTGCAGGCGACTTAACCATGTGAGAGATACGTAACCATTTGCCACGGCTCCAACATCATTTTCTGTAGAAGTTGGGGGTATGCGTTCCCCCCATTTGAGTTTTAAGTGGAATGAGCCCTCATGTCCTACTTTCGGTTCAATGTTCACTTCAGTCATTTGCCGGATTAGATCAGTTCCTACTTGCGTTGAGACCCAGCCTTTCATTTCTTCGACTTCAAGGTTCGGTACGTTGATGTTAAGCACAGCGGGGTCGGTGGGTAATGAATCAACTAGTTCTTCAACGGCTAAAGCAGCTATTTCGGCAGCACTGTGCCACTTCTGATTGCGCAGCATTTCTTCAATGCCCTGACCCATGTATCCTCCTGCATCAACGGCTTGACTCACCGCTACTCCGGAGATCCCTCCATTCCTAGCTGTTAAGCAAGCTCCTATAGTGCCAGAGTGATAAACAGCGCGACCAACATTCGCCCCTGGGTTGATGCCAGAGACAACTAGGTCAAAGGGTGGGCCGAAAGCTCCCAGTCTTGCGAACATAACGCATAAGGCGGGCGGTCCAGTTATTGCCCATGCTTGTTCAATCCCATCTATATGTGCTTTGTGGAGTTCAGGTCGAATCAAATGGAGCGCACCAAAACTTGATGAAGCACCTGAGTATTCACTGTCAGGGGCGCCTATAACTACATCTCCGAAAGGCAGCATTGCTCGTGCCAGAATATGTAACCCTACTGAATCAATTCCATCGTCGTTGGTTACCAAAATGCGCATAGGCTGACATTACTTGTTTCGGACTAATAAGGTGATGACTGGCTCTTAATAACAAAAATGAACCTATGGATAAGTTATTTTGTGATTAACGATGACTTGAAAGAATCCCCAGCGCCTCTATTGTTGAAACGTGAGACGGCGAACCTTTGAGATTTCAGAAAACGAACTTTCTTTCCGGTTTTCAACCTCGGGAGGACCTGGTGGCCAGCACGCGAATAAGTCAAATACTCGCGTTGAGCTAGTTTGGGATGTGTCAGAAACGACATCATTTAGCGCCGGCGAAAAGGAAGTACTTAAAGAACGTTTAGGCTCCACTGTGCGGATAGTTGTTAATGAGACTCGTTCTCAAACTCGGAATCGTGAAGTTGCCCGTGAGCGGTTATTGCAAAAAGTGGAGGAAAGCCTTCAAAAAAGACCAAAACGGAAACCTACGAAACCGACGCGTGCATCAAAAAAAAGGCGATTAGAAGACAAGAAGAGAAGAGGGGATCTGAAACGGCAAAGAAGAACTCCAAGGTCTAGAGACTTGTAGAATTAAATAAAGTCCGTGGAATGCAATCCAGTCCAAAGGTTGTCTGCGATGTATTCGTAGGCATAATCATTTGGATGGAATCTATCCTGGGCCCACATCCCCTCAGATGTTGGCCAGTTCCAAGCGGCGAACAATTCAATGCATCTTTCAGACGCCATCGTCTCAAAGGTCCTAGAAATAGCAGATCTTCGAGCATTTATATTAGGTCGGGAAATCCTACTTAGATACGTTCCTTCAGGTAGAGATTCCATTAGCTTTTCAGCATCTCTCGCTATTTCCTGAGTATTCCTTCTCCACATTATGTCGTTACTACCAATTATTGCTGTGATTAAATCCGGTCTGAATCGCAACTCTTCCATCGCTGGAATTTGTAGATTGACTACATCAGAGAATCTTGCACCACTCATTGAAAGATTGACGAGCCTCCACTTTTGCCCAGTTCGTTTCCTAAGTCGGTCTAAGACGAGAGAAACATAGCTCGTTGAAGGAGTTGAGGATCCTATTCCTTGAGTCACAGAGTCCCCAAAGGCTAACCATAGAGGACCTTCTGCACTCAAGTTTTCCTTATTCCATGCATCCCAGAATTCAGCTCGCGGTTCAACAGTTGCATTAATTGATGCGACACCTTCAGAGAACCAACCAGCGATTCGAGAAAGGTCTACTCGTTTCTTCGCTCTTCGTAGAGGGGGAAGTTCCATAACATGTATCTTGGCAAGGTGACTTTCTATTCCGTTATGCCAAATCTTTCAAGACCCCACCCTTTGATAGCGTTTCCACGCAACAACTTATAGATTTCCTCGTTATCCAGTCCAGCTTTTTCAACAATTGAAGTCGCAACCTCTTTCGTATGTGGGAAAGTCGAGTCAGCATGCGGGTAGTCAACTTCAAAGCAAATTTGATCCATCCCAATTAGGTCACGATTTACAAGCCCGACTTCATCATCAAAGATGCACCCGTAGATGTGGCCAGGGATGTAGGAGGACGGTGGATTGGGTAGCATCACCCCGAAATCATTTGAATTGTCCCTTTCTTCCCACAATTTATCCATTCGTTCAATAACGTAGGGCATCCAACCGATCTGTCCTTCAGCGAAAGCAATAGTGAGATCTGGGAACCGGTCAAATACACCTGAAAGAATGTAGTCACAGAATGATCCCATAGCGTTAGAGAATGTGAGCGTTGAACTAACAGCGAAAGGAGCGTCAGGTGAAGTTGAAGGCATTTTGGAACTGGAACCAATATGCATGTTGAGGATTGTTTCCGTATCAGAACATGCTTGAAGCACGGGGTCCCAGTGACGGTCTGGAGAATGTATTGACGGGAGTCCGAGTGGGTGAGGGTTCTCCGTAAAAGCTATAGCATGGCTTCCTTTGTTAGCGCATCTATGGATCTCTTCAGCTGCAAGGATGGGGTCCCAAAGTGGGACTATTGTCATGGGAATAAGACGACCTTTCCCTTCACCGCTGCACCATTCGTCAATCATCCAATCGTTGTATGCTTTGACGCAAAGAAGAGCTAAGTCTTTATCCTCGCGTTCTAAGAAGGCTTGCCCGCAGAATCTAGGGAGGACATTGGGGAAGTTGATTGACGCTTCGACATGGTTAGCGTCCATGTCTTGAAGCCGTTCTTTTTGTTTCCAGCATCCAGGTTTGATTTGGTCAAAAGTCACTGGGGTGACATCAAGATTCTCAAACCCCACAGCTGCTGAGAGTTTGGGAAACGGGTAAACGAGGTCATCGTAAATCCACCAATCACAATCTTCCCCGTCTTTGACACCTTTTTCGTAGGAGAAGATACCTCCTTCAAAATTGAAAATAGCCTTGTCTCGTTCTACGCGAGGGCCTCGATCTTTATATTTAGAGGGGAGTCGCTCAACCCATAAATCCGGTGGTTCAACGACATGGTCATCTACTGAAATAATCTTAGGGATTTCAATCACGTGGTCTCCTATGTTTCTAGGATAGCGAAAAAAAGCGATTCAGAAAATTCAGACGTTAAGGTTTAGGGTCATTGTTTGGATTGGCTTGAGATTTGACTTCTTCGATTAGGCTCTCAAGTTCTGATGCACTAGCTATGTCATCTAAACGGAGACGAATAGCTGCGAGCTCTCTAGTAAGGAATTCGCTATCAGAGAGAATGCGACTGTTTGCCTCTCTGTCTCTCTCGGCTAAAGCTCGATCTCTTGCGTCTTGACGATGCTGTGCTAGAAGGATAAGAGGGGCGGCGTATGCAGCTTCAATACTAAAGAGAAGGTTAAGGAGGATAAACGGGTACTCATCCCATAGCCCCTTAGATCCAGCTATCGCATTCAAAGTGATCCAAGCGATAACTACAAGTGTTTGGATAATGAGGAATTTCCCGCCACCCATGAATCGGGCTACAGCTTCTGACCATCTTCCGACAGTATCTCGATCATAGTTTGAGCTTATAGAACGGCCTACTATCTCAGGGGTAGTAACTGCTTCATCGCGAATTTTCATGACGGGACTCCTTCAGTGAGACGGATGATGACATCATCAACAGTTACGACACCAACTAGTCGGTGTAATGAGTCAACCACGGCTACAGCTAAAAGGTCATAACGGGCCAGTAGCGCCGCTACTTCGCTTTCCGAGGTGTTGGGCTGTAACGTCGGTCCATCTCGATCAATACAATCTCCTACTAAAGAGGTAGGTGGTTCACGAAGTAGTCGAGGGAGTGTCACACTTCCGAGGAACTTACCTGTCGGCGCCTGAGTAGGGGATTCTGCTACGAACAAACGAACTGAAATAGCTGGGGGGAGATCAGTATCTCGGAGTCGAGCGATGGCATCAGCGACACTGGATTCAGGTGTTAAAACAATAGCTTCAGGAGTCATCATCCCTCCTGCCGAATCTTCGTTGTAGCTCAGTAGAGACCGAATCTGACGAACAATATCTGGATCCATTTGAGCGAGTAGTGTTTCTCTTTGTGCAGGTTCAAGTTCTTTGAGTAGGTCAATTTCATCGTCAATCTCCATCTCTTCTAGAACTTCAATTGCGTCAGCTGTATCAAGTTGGTTGAGAATTTCGGCTTGTTCACTTTCAGGCAGTTCCTCAAGCAAGTCAGCTAAACGGCTAGCCTCAAGAGCTGCGGTCAATTCAGAGCGGCGATCTTCAGGAATTGCTTGGATCGCTTCCGCTGCATCAGCTTTGTGAAGTTCTCTCAATCGGGCCAGATCTCCTGATACTGGGTCGGAACTGAAGGTGTCGGCAATGTTCCCCCACCCAGTTATTTCAAGGCTTTTCCTTCTTAGTCTCCCCCCTGAAGCAAACGCAACTTGATTCGTTAGCCATTTCCCATCGTTGAGACCGCTTTCGCTGAACCCAACATCTCTTACGATCTCCCCGTCTGTTTCTGCCCCGTAGACATCTTCACTGAGGAGAAATTCGCCAGGTCGCCGTTTGAATAACCTGAGGTCAAGAGTCCCGCCGCGAAGGTGCAACCCGTCTCTGTCAACTGCATCTACTCGAGCTTCATGAACGAAAATAAGCCTTCTATTAACCAAGGCAAGAAATCCACGAAGGTAAAGTTTATTACCGGTTGCTGAAGGGACAAGGAGAAGGTCTTGGATAGATCCAAGGGTGCTTCCATCAGCGTCAAACAAAGATCGTTTGATCAACCGAGAACCCCATAGGGTTTGAGGGTTCTCAACTAATGCAGTATCAATATCGTGTTGTAGGTTTTGATCAGTCATGTTCGCCCTCCTTTGTCTAGATTAGGAGAGGAATTGACACCTTGCGGTTATTTACCCGTCTTGATTTGATAAGGCGAGAAGAGAAGCATGTAGAGGAAGGAATTGTGGGAAGGTCATCCATGCAGAGGATCTTTGGTTAATCTAGGTTTCATGGGTCAATGGGCGACTAGCAAGCATCAGATTATTGCTCACAAGGGCAATTCATCGGAGTTTCCCGAAAATACTAAAGCCTCAGTTGTGTCAGCGATTGAACTTGGGTGCGATGTCATTGAAATTGATGTTTCAACAACGAAAGATGGGCGTTCAGTAGCATTTCACGGCCCAGAGCTAGATGAGATGACATCGGGAAGAGGGAAAGTATCCGAAACCAACTGGGATATTTTGAAAACTTTAAAAGTTAAGTCCCCACATGGGAATTCATCGGATGAGCGGATCCCCTTGGTAGAAGAATTACTGACCGAACATTCTCCTCACACGAAATGGAACTTAGACCTTAAAGCGGGCTTGCCCAATAAAAATTTAGTTGAAAAGATTAAAGGATTGAAGATCCAAGAGAAGGTGATCTTTTCGGGATTGACCGTGAGAAATGTCAAAAAAATTATAGTTGACTATCCCGGCATAAACGTGCTAGTTAATCTCTCCAAGATTGACCGCATTGTGTTACGGCTTCGACTCCTTGATAAATTCTACATCCGTTTTCGATTCAGATCCTTCAAGAACCACCCAACGGTTATTGGTATAAACACTAATTACCGGTTCCTGACTGACAGAATAATTAGAAATGTTCACGAAATTGGTCTTGAACTTTGGGTATTCACTGTTGACGAAGAAAAAGAGATGAATTCCCTGTTTGCCGCAAAGGTTGATTCAGTGACAACCAATAGACCGTTAGCCATGATGCAAGCGCGTCAATAGGAATAAGATAGTAACCGGATGGTTGTTAAGCTATTCTCGCAATGCCGCACAAATGGACAAAGGAGATCAAGATGGGAGAATTTGTAAATATTGAAATTGATGGGAAGACCGAGGTTGCGACGATAAGGATTGACCGCCCACCAATGAATGCAATTAGCATGCAATTGACCGCAGAATTGCACGAAGCCGCACGAAACTTGTCGACGAACGAAGCCGTTGGAGCAGTCGTTGTGTGGGGTGGCCCGAAGATCTTTGCAGCTGGAGCAGATATTAAAGAATTCCCAACTATTAAAGATAAGAAGGAGGCAGTTGAATTCTCAATGAATCTCCACAACGCCTTATTAGCATTAGAAAATCTTCCTCAAATTACTATCAGTGCAGTAAATGGGTATGCCCTTGGGGGAGGTTGTGAACTAGCTATGGCAACTGATTTCCGTTTTGCAGGAGAGAGCGCGGTTTTTGGTCAACCTGAAGTTCTCTTAGGTATCCTCCCTGGAGCTGGTGGAACTCAGCGTTTAATGCGTTTAGTTGGGATCACGAAAGCTAAAGAAATAAATTACTCTGGCCGGCAGGTCAAGGCGCAAGAAGCTGAAGACATTGGACTTGTCTCAGCGGTTTTTGCTGACGAGGAGTGCTATCCGAAAGCAATTGAAAAAGCAGAAGAATATGCGAAGGGACCAAAATCTCAACAATTCATCAAACGAGCAATGATGCAAGGCCTTTCAATGCCTTTAAGAGAAGCTGTTGAAGTTGAAGCTGACGCATTTGGAGATTGTTTTGAAACAGAAGATCGATTAGTTGGAGTGCAAAGTTTCATAGAACATGGACCCGGAAAAGCAGAATTCAACCGGAAATGAAGCAATAAATGTCGCTACATCCTAAACCGCGAAATTCGGAATCAATACGTACTGAAGACCCAGTTGAACTTTCTTCAAAAGTCATTGACGAAGCCATAGCTCATGAGCCCACTAATAGGGTCACGAATCAGTTAAGCGTGATTACTGACGACATTGCCGTAATCGAATCTTTCAGCCATATGATCGTTTTCCAAACAGATGACGGACTTGTTTCATTTGATGCGAGCGGAGAGTCAAGTGGCTTAGCAGTCATAGACTCATTGCGTGAATGGAGAAAAGATCAGATCCACTCTTTGGTTTACACTCATGGGCACTTAGATCATGTCGGTGGCTCTGGCGCAATCGTAGCTGATGCGGAGAAACGCGGATACCGCCACCCGACAGTTTTCGGACACGAAAATGTGCCACATCGACTTCGCCGTTACCAACAGACAAATAACTGGAATACGCTCATAAATAGAAGGCAGTTTGGAGGCGTATCGCCCAAACATGGGATGGGGTTGACATCAAATTCACAGTTGTTTGTCCCAGAGGGAACTGCCTGGCCAGATGTCGTATACCAGGATGAAATGACATTATCAGTGGGAGGTCTCGACATTGAATTTAAACATGGTAAGGGCGAAACCGATGATCACACCTGGGCTTGGATTCCTTCCAAAAAAACTTTGGTTACCGGAGATCTAGTCATTTGGGTCTTCCCTAATGCGGGGAACCCTCAAAAAGTTCAACGTTACCCTCTTGAATGGGCGGCTTCTCTTCGACAAATGATGACTCACGGTGCTGAACTTCTTCTACCTGCTCATGGGTTGCCAATTTCGGGAAATAAACGAATAAATCGTGTTCTTGGTGACATAGCCGAAGTATTAGAAAAATTAGTTGCTGACACTTTAGAGTTGATGAACAGAGGCGAGCAGTTAAACAATATTGTTCACGAGGTCAAAGTTGACAAGGAGATGCTGGAACTTCCCTGGTTGCAACCACTCTACGATGAACCTGAATTCGTCGTTCGCAACATCTGGCGGATGTATGGAGGTTGGTGGGACGCTGACCCTGCTTCATTGAAGCCATCACCGCAAAGAGTCCTAGCAGAAGAACTCGCATTTCTTACCGGAGGAGTTGAGAAACTCGTTGAGCGCGCACAAGTTTTAGCATCAACAGGAGACCTTAGACTTGCATGCCACTTAATTGAATTTGCCGCAGAAGCCGCACCAGATGACAAAACAGTCCATGGGGCGCGATCTGAAATCTACCGTTTGAGAAGATCTAGCGAAAGTAGTTTGATGAGTAAAGGCATTTACGCTGCTGCTATGAGGGAATCCGATGAGATTGTTCAATCGGAACAGGATCAATAACGGTGCCCGAAACTGGAGAAACTATCGGGGAAGTCCCCCAAAAAGTAAAAATACTTTTAACAGCTTCATTCTTCACTGCTCTCGCAACAGTAGGGCAAATAACGATTGTCGGGAAACAGGTTTACGATATGACCGGCAGCGAGTTAAATCTAGGTTTGCTAGGCCTTGCAGAGTTTCTACCACTAGCTTTATTGTCTCCGTTCACGGGACCAGTCGCAGACCGGTTTGACAGGCGAAAGGTCTTTAGCATCGCTTTGTTTGCTGAAGCGATTACATCGTTCCTCTTGTTTCTATATGTGGCTTCAGAGCCGAGTTCGGTATTGCCAATCTTTGGTTTAATAGGTCTTTTTGGTATCGCAAGAGCTTTCGCTATGCCAGCTAGCCGAGCTCTGCCGATTGATTGGGCTCCAGATGATGTCGTTGAACGAGTCGTTGCTTTAAAGTCGGTTTCATTTCAAGCAGGCATAATCGTAGGACCTGCTTTATTTGGTTTCATATTTGTCACAGGACCGGCATTTCCGTACCTAGCTGCAGTCTCTTCTTACTTAGTAGCAAATCTGCTTTTATTAACAGTTGGATCTTCAGCAATAAAGAAGTTGGGAACAACCGGTGGCAGGCAAGCATTTCGTGACGCTCTCGAAGGGCTTAGATTTATTAAGAAAAGCCCAGTTCTTTATGGAGCGATCTCCCTCGATCTTGTAGCTGTTCTTTTCGGAGGCGCTGTAGCACTGCTTCCTGCTATTGCTGAGGATCGACTTGGTGTCGGAGCGGTCGGCCTAGGTTGGCTACGTGCTGGCGTTGGGATAGGAGCTACTGTAGTTGCGGTAACCCTTTCGGTGCGGCCACTTAGGAGCCATATTGGAAAATCGTTACTTACAGCCGTAGCTGTTTTTGGCTGCGGAACAATTGTTCTTGGTCTATCAACCAATTTCGTTATTGCTTTCATAGCTCTGATGGTTCTCTCCGGAGCAGATGCAGTGTCGGTATATATACGTGCAAGTCTTGTCCCATTAGCCACCCCAGAACAAATGCGGGGAAGAGTATTAGCAGTAGAAGGGGTTTTCATTGGCGCCTCAAATGAACTAGGTGCAGTAGAGTCTGGTTTAACTGCAGCGGCATTCGGACTCGTTGGAGCAATCCTCTTCGGAGGAGTCGGGACATTGGCAGTAGTTGTAATCTGGTGGCGATTTTTCCCAGCTTTAAGGGATGTGAAGGATTTCTCAGAAGTGAAACCAGATTCAAGGTAACTCTCTTAAGCAAGGATTTCTGAAAACCACGCGTCTCGCCGTTCCATGAACAACTCTATGTACGGGGAAGGGAACCAAGTGAAGGCATGGGGTGCTCTTGGAAAAATATCAATTTCGCAACTATTCCCAGCGACGCGCCACCGATTTGCTAGAAACAATGTGTCATCAAGCAGGTGATCAGAAGAACCAACACAGAAATATGCTGGCACAAGTTCCCTCAAATCAGCATATGTAGGAGAAACAGAAGGATCACGACGGTCTTCTAAGCCCATCCCCGGAAGATACAATTCCACCATAAGCTCAATTATTTCTGGGGATAGAACATCAAAATCATCAGTAATTGGACGCTTCCCAAGCTGAGACGGTGATTGGCTCCAATCAAAAACACCAAAGACAAGATTTGCTCCTAGAAATCGATTTACTGCTGCGGCACCCCCTGATTCTTTTACCCGAAGCAATGTCAACGCGGCGAGGTAAGCTCCAGCTGATTCTCCACCGATCAATAAATTCTCAGTTCCGAATTTGGCTACACTATTTTCCAATAACCATGTGGCTACAGCGAAACAATCATCAGGACCTGCCGGGAATGGGAACTCTGGAGCGAGCCGGTAATCAACTGAAACTACCGATAGATCAAACGCATTAGATAAGTGACGGTTCTCTACATCCGCTATAGAGGCACTCCCAGTAACCATTCCACCCCCATGAAAGTGTAAGTACACTCCCTGAGACTTTGTATTTGGAATCATTACGCGACAAGGAACGCCATTTATTTCAATCTCTTCAACGTGCTCATCTAGAGCAACCGGAGCCGTGGCAAGGTTTTCTCGTATCTGATTGACGTAACCTGCTGCTGAAAGAGATGGACTTGTCGAATCATTACTGGTTTCAACAGGAGAGGATTGAAACTCTTTTAGTAATTTTTGAAGTTCATCACCATGTCTATCCCAATCCTTAGGCCAAAGATTCATAGCTCTCCCTTCTTTGGCTATTCTTTCAAATTTAAAGTGATTAGAGAAATCATGTCTATGGAAGTATTGCACGAAATGGCACAGGGTAGTGGCAGAATGTGCATATGGATGACTCATCAGAGGAACAAAGCAGCCCCATGTCTTTATCCGACTCAGCTATGTGGTCATTTTTCATTCAAGAACTAAGCGATAAAGAGTTAAGTCAATTGCAGATAGAAATGCAAAATGAGGTTAGGCGTAGGGCTATTCAATCTGGTGACCACGATGCCATCATAAAACAGGCATTTGAAATAGGGTTTGGACGATCAGGGTTAGGGGTAATGCCGTGGATCGAAGGCCAATTAATTATTTGCCCCGGAGCTCTGATTTCAAGAAATCCAGCAAATCATCGTTGCCGTTTCGTAAGTATCAATGAAGAATGGGTTTGGCAGTCAGGGTATTTAATTACTGAGACCAAACGCCCTAGCCCCGGAACTGATAAGGGATTCCGAGCGATAGCGCTGGTCCCTGTGATTGAAGGATTAGAGATTGATATTGTGAGCGGGAAAATGCAATCTGGCCAGCACCGCGCAGAAAAAGTTATTTCATTCGAAATCTTAGAGGGGAAACTTTCAGAAGTAAGTCAGCGCGTAATCCCTATTGATGGGATGCACCATTAGTAGGCCTAGGCTGTGGTTCTTGGAATTCCATGGAACGGGGAACCAGCATCTTGGTATTTCTGATACAGCTCAAAGAATTCTTCACCAAATGGATCTCCACCACGCAAAGGCATGCTCGCCCGAACAATAGTGAAATCAAGTGGAGCAAGTTCGGCTGCTTTATCAAAATGTATGTCCGCTTCGCTTAGTTGGTTTTCTCGCCTTAGATGAACTGCGAGCCTGAAATGAAGTCTGGCTTGAATTTCCTCTTCAGATAGATCAGGAACAACATAGGAAGCATCTTCTGGTAGAGCGCCATCATGCACCCAGTCTCGGACCTGTTGCATATGAGTTTCTCGGCTAACGCCAGTTATTTCTGTAAAAGTGTCGGTTCCAAATTCACTTGCTGCAGGCCGAGAAATCATTCCTGTTTCATCTACCCAAATTACGGAAGGGACATTACTTATTGCGTATAGCTCAGTAAGAATATGGTCTTTGTCCATAAGAACCGGATAGGTAGTGCCTTTTGATAGTTCCTGTATAGCTTCTATGTTTTCGTCTATAGCTACTGCTATGACCATGAAATCTTGATCGGAAAGTTCTTCGTGGAGTTCCTGCCAACCTGGCAGGTCAAATGCGCACCCTCACCAGCTAGAAAATGCTACAAGGAGACGCTTTTTCCCAGTCCAGTCCGACATGGATCGGTCAACTCCTGAGATATCAGAAAGCGTGAAATTCGGGGCAACTCGGTCTTTCAATGCTTTTGACCGCACATCGTGTGCTTGGCCAATTGTAATCATGCCAACCTCAGGTGCAGAAAGGCTGGGATGGCCAACGAGGGTAGCTGCCTCTTCGAGATTTAAGTAGTCGCCTTCGCCGAAATTAATGCTATTTCCAATGGGGATACACGCATCATTTTTGCAGAGGCCTTCAGGTTTGACTTGCCACCCTAGGACAGTCTCAAGATCTTCAGGGGTTACGTAAGGTTCGCCCTCTACCCAAGATCCCTTCACTACGGTTGCTTTATCCGCTAGAACAACAATTTCACTCGTTTCACCCATTTTTACCTCCGGAGGGTTTCAGGCGAGATCGCGAAAAGCGAACTCGCCCCACTTGTAGCAGAGGATAACAGTCCAGTTACCTGTGGCAGCAGCTGTTGGCCAAAGAATTTCGCAGTTTCAATTTTTGCAAGGCAGAAATCCTCTTTTCCTGAATTGTCTGAAAGTAGTTTCTGAGCGGCAAGGGCTGATTTAGCCATAAGCCAACCACCCACAGTTGTTCCGAACATGCGCAGGTAAGGGGTTGCACCTGCAAGTCCTTCATCAGTGCTTCCGCCCCCGTTTTGTAAAAGCCATTCGCTAGCTAATTTGAGGCTTTCATTCGCTGCCTTTAGAGGCTCTCCGATTTCTTCTAAATCATTTTCCATGAGAGCCGTTACAGTTTCATCAATTTGGGTAAGTAGTTCAAAGACGACTTCACCGTTGCGCATACTTAATTTACGACCAACAAGGTCAATTGCTTGAATCCCATTAGTGCCTTCATAAATCCCGGCAATTCTGATATCTCGGTAATGTTGAGCTGCTCCTGTTTCCTCAACAAAGCCCATTCCTCCATGAATCTGGATTCCCAAACTTGTCATCTCATTACCTAGATCCGTGCACCAGCCTTTCGAAAGAGGAGTTAGAAGATCAGTTAATTCTCTTCCTTGCTCTCGCTCAGATTCGTCTGGGTGATTGTGGGCGATGTCAATGGCTTTTGCGTTCAGGTAGACCAAGCACCGCATAGCCTCAATGTAGGCTTTCATTGTCATCAACATTCGGCGCACATCAGGGTGCTCAATTATTAAGGCAGATTCTCCCTTTGGAGTGTCGGCATGCCTTCCTTGGCGTCTTTCCAAGGCGTACTCTAAAGCTTGTTGATATGCACGGTCAGCAACAGCTAGTCCTTCTAAACCAACGGCAAGACGTGCTTGGTTCATCATGGTGAACATGTATCGCATTCCAGAATTCTCATCGCCTACTAGGTAACCCTTTGCCCCTCCATTGTCTCCAAATTGCAAAACGCAGGTAGGCGACGCGTGGATACCAAGTTTGTGTTCAATGGAAAGACATTTCACGTCGTTTTCTTCGCCCAAACTGCCATCATCATTCACAATGAATTTCGGGACTACGAAGAGGCTGATACCTTTCGTTCCAACGGGAGCATCAGGTGTTCTAGCTAAGACAAGGTGAATAATATTTTCGGTTAGATCGTGTTCACCCCAAGTGATGAATATTTTTTGGCCGCTAATAAGGTATGTTCCATCTTGTTGCAACTCTGCTCTCGTTGTGAGAGCCCCAACATCAGATCCTGCTTGCGGTTCGGTGAGATTCATCGTCCCTGCCCATTCACCGGTAATTAATTTCGGCAACCAAGCCAATTTCTGGTCTGAATCTCCATGTGCTGAAAGCGCATGTATAGACCCTTGCGTCAGCATAGGGTTCAGCGAAAGCGCCATGTTGGCTGCTGTAAGCATCTCGGTTACAGCGATTCCGACTAGCCACGGGAACCCTCCACCACCGTATTCGGGGTCGAAACTAATCGCGCCCCAGCCCGCATCAACATATTGGGCGTATGCCTCTTTAAAGCCGGTAGGGGTGGATACGGAGCCATCTTGGTTTAGTGAACTTCCTTCCAAGTCTCCTGTTCTATTTGTTGGGGAGATTACCTCATTGAAGAACCGACTAGCTTCGTCAAGAATATCATCAAGGGATTCAAGGCCGATATCAGAGAAAGGTGGGAAATTAGCTAGAGAGGCAACATCAACAACTTCCTTAAGCGCGAATTTCATATCGTCTAATGGAGGAGAGTATTCACTCATAGATCCCTTTCTAAAAACTAATAAATAGAAACTAGTTCTTTACTGATGCTACCCACACGACTCGTACCCCGACTCGTTGAAGCAATAATTTCTTTGTTCCTAATCTGGTAGGAAACTGACTGGGCTTTGTGAGCGTGTCATCATGTGATAATGAAGTTACTTAGTTTCGTTGGATCGGGGAGATAGGTGAGTTCTGACTCAGAGGGTGAATGTGTTCACGATGTAAAGGTGTTTGATTCAGGGAATTTCTTAGGTTTTCTTTCTCTATCGGTGGATAAAGACGAAGTTTTAAATATTGGCTCGTGGAAGGGGCAGATCCTGGGTTCAGATTATCTGGTTTGGGGACTTAACCATAGAAAAGTAGTTTTGCAATTTGAAGATGGCGCAGAAGCATCAGTTGTTGTTCGTTCAGGCGGACGTGTCGTACCTGCCGAGGACGGGATAGAGGCCCCTAATCGTTAAGAATCGAATTTACGATCAATTTAGCTGCTTCCGCCGGAGAGATTACACGGTTAAGGACGGCTTCAATATTTGCTATACCAAGATCGGTTTCAAGAACTTCTTTAGCGTTAGAACCAATTAGTATTTCAATACGATTCTGTATTTCCATCAGTATCCGTTGTTTCTGTCGGATCTTGATAGATCCAGATTTCTTAAGGTGCTCAGCGTGGCCCTTAATTGCTTTTAAAGTTTCTTCAGAACCTGTTCCTTCTAGAGAGTTAGCCATGATAATGGGGGGTCGGTAACCGGTTTTTTCTTCTAAACCGGAAACGTGCCCCAGATCAAGCATCAGTTCTAGATCCCTTCTGGCATCATTCGCCCCAGGTCTATCTGCTTTGTTAACAACAAAAATGTCAGCGACTTCAAGGAGCCCCGCTTTATTTGCCTGTACAGCATCTCCCATCCCAGGTGTTACCACAACAACTGTAGTGTCAGCTGTTCCTGCGACATCTACTTCAACTTGGCCCACACCGACCGTTTCAATAATCACGGGGTTGTATCCAACAGCGTCAAAGATTTGAATTGCTGCCGGAACCGCTAGAGCCAAACCTCCTGAGTGGCCTCGTGTAGCCATGGAACGAATAAAGCAATCTTCACCTGCTAAATCATCCATTCTGATTCGGTCACCAAGAATAGCTCCTCCAGTTAAAGGAGAAGAAGGGTCAACTGCGAGGACGGCGGTTTTATAGCCAGTCTTTGAAAATAAATCAATAAGCCTTCCTGTTAATGTTGATTTTCCTGATCCTGGAGCTCCTGTAACACCAACTACATGCGCACTTCCCGCTTTTTGGTGGGCGAGCCCAGCAACAGTATCCGCTGTTTCACCTCCGCGTTCTATGATAGTCAATAGCTTTCCCAAACTCCTTCTCTCACCAGATAACGCACTCTTAAAAAGCTGAGGGATGGGTTCTTGGGAAGAATTCACGCTTGATCTCGAGCAGAGATGGCAGCACTGACAGTGGAAACAACCTCCTCAGCTGAAGCACCTGGTCCTAATACAGCCGCAACCCCAGAGTTAATCAGTTCCTCAACGTCCTCGTCAGGGACAATCCCTCCGATCACCAGTGGAATGTCCAAGCCAGCTTCTTGCAGAGCGTCAGTCATCTTTGGTCCAAGAGTGAGGTGCCCAGCATTATGCATTGATAAGCCTATCGCATCGGCATCTTCCTCTTCAGCAGCTGCAACAATACTGCCAGTCGTTTGTCGAAGCCCTAAGTAAATGACTTCCATCCCTGCATCTCTAAGGATCCGAGCGACCACTTTGATACCTCTGTCATGACCATCTAGGCCTAATTTTGCAAGAATAACTCTGTATTGACGGTTACGCATTTATGCGATTCTCCTTTGGGATTCTTGAAAGAGTCAAACTATTGCCCTTTCAACGTATGTTCCGAAGACTGTTTCCATAGCGCCAGCTATTTCTTCTTCAGTTGCGTAAGTTTTCACTGCATCAATTATTGCTGGCATAAGGTTTCTAGTTGCGTCAGATGCAACTTCTGTAACAACCATGAGTGCGGCATCTACTTGAGATTGGTTACGTTTTGACTTCACATCCTGAAGTCTCTTCAACTGGTATTCCTCTGTTTCGGCTCCTATCCGCAAAAGATTACGGTCTTCAGGGTTATCGCCTTCGGTGAAGTCATTCACACCTACGATTATTCGTCTTCCCGCGTTGACTTCTCGTTCAAATCGGTACGCAGCATCAGCGATTTCGCCGACAAAATAGCCATTCTCGATGCCGGCAAATGTGCCTTCAAGGATTGAACCGTTTCCGATATCTTCTAAATGTGCGAAAATAGCTTCTGCTTGTCGTTCCATTTCATCTGTCATCCATTCTACGTATGGAGCTCCACCTAGGGGGTCAGCAACGTTCGTAACGCCAGTTTCATGAGCCACAATCTGCTGTGTTCTTAGCGCTATACGTGCTGCTTCTTCGCTTGGAAGGGCTAAAGCCTCATCAAAGCTATCTGTATGTAAAGACTGTGTGCCACCTAAAGCTGCTGCTAGTGCTTGAATCCCGACCCTAGCTATGTTTATCTCAGGTTGTTGCGCCGTTAGAGACACGCCAGCGGTCTGCGTGTGGAACCTGCAGAACATTGCCCTCTCATCGGTCGCCCCATAGCGTTCCTTCATCCAACGTGCCCATATTCTCCGTGCCGCTCGAAACTTTCCTATTTCTTCAAAGAAGTCACTGTGGCTATTAAAAAAGAAACTCAATCTTCTTCCAAATTCGTCTACGTTTTGCCCAGCAGCAATTGCTGCTTCAACATAGGCAAATCCATTTGCCAGAGTAAACGCAAGCTCTTGAGCCGCGGTACTTCCAGCCTCTCGGATGTGGTAACCGGAGATAGAGATAGGGTGCCACTTGGGCATTTCGGCCGTTGTGTATTTCACCATGTCGGTAACTATTCGCATTGACGGTCGAGGAGGGTAGATGTACTCCTTCTGCGCTTGGTACTCTTTCAAGATATCGTTTTGGATAGTTCCAGCGAGTTGATCAGGACTAACACTATTTTTTTCAGCGATTGCAACATACATAGCAAGCAATGTTGCTGCGGGTCCATTGATAGTCATTGAAGTAGAAACTTTTGAGAGATCAATGTCTGCGAAAAGGTCCTCCATGTCTGACAAGGTATCTATTGCGACTCCTGCTCTTCCTACTTCACCAAGAGACCATTCGCTGTCAGAGTCCCGTCCCATAAGTGTGGGCATGTCAAAAGCTGTTGATAGGCCTGTACCTCCGTTCCTTAGGAGTTCTTTAAAGCGCATATTTGTGTCTTCAGCAGTTCCAAACCCAGCGAACATTCTCATGGTCCATAATCTTGAACGGTACATAGAGGGGTAAATACCCCTGGTGTATGGGTATTGACCTGGGAAAAGGTCCTCGCCGTAAACAGGTTCAACAGGGACCCCTGACATTGTTTCAAAAGGTATGTCTCTTAACTTGGCCTTCTCAAACTTTAATTGCCACGTCTCTTTTGGATTAAGATTCGAACTTTCTTCTGTTCCCACGATCTCTCCTCGCACACCTGTTCAAATTTATTCTAGACGGAAGGGAACCTAAATTCTTATTGCCAGTGTATTCAAAGATACCGGCCTGGCAGTTATGACCTATTTGAAATCTAACCTAGCCTAGATTCAACAACGATTTATGGAGAAAGCGTGTATCAAGAGTTAAGACAAGCATGGGAAGAACTCACAGCGAAAGGATCCCCGTTCGAACTAGAAGAAGTAGTAGTTGAAGGCGAAAAGATTCTTTCTTACAAAAATCAAGTCCCTTCTCTACGGGAACTTTGGTTGGCGAGTAAACATTTCGATGACCGCGATTATCTCGTATATGAAGAAGAACGTATCACGTACACCGAAGCTCACCAGCAGGTAGCAAATGTGGCTAATTGGCTTCTCAGTCAGGGCGTGACATCGGGGGATAGAGTAGCGATTGCAATGCGAAACTACCCAGAGTGGATGATTGGGTATTGGGCATGTGTGAGCATTGGAGTGGCATGTGTAGGTATGAATGCGTGGTGGGCGACCCCTGAATTGGCTTACGCAATAGAAGACGCAACCCCGAAAGCAATCATTGTTGACGAAGAGCGTCTAGCTCAGTTGCCCACTCTTTCAGAAATGAGCGAATCAATTCGGATCATCGCTGTCAGAGCACAAAATTCTGACCCCCGAGTCACCCACTGGGATTCAGTAGTTGACGGGAAAACCGAACTGCCGGAAATGACAATACACCCAGATACTGATGCTTGTATTTTTTATACATCCGGAACCACTGGTAGACCCAAAGGAGCACAGTTAACGCATCGCGGATGTGTTGCTAATGCCATGAGTCTCGCTTTTGCGAACATCGTTCAAGCTAAAGCCTCTTCTTTAGTCGGAGAAAGTAGTAGCGAACCTCAGCGGGAAAGAAAGGTTCAACAGCCTTCAGCGCTTGTAATTACTCCACTATTTCATGTTACTGCTAACAATTGTGTCGCTCACTCTATGACCATGGCTGGAGGGAAACTTGTTCACATGTATAAATGGGACCCGGGTAAGGCATTGACACTTATTGAGTCTGAGAAGATAACAACAATGAGCGGTGTCCCGGTAATGTCTAGAGAGTTAATTTCTCACCCTAATTTTTCTTCAACAGATACGTCATCTTTGAAATCCGTTGGTGGTGGAGGGGCGCAACTCCAACCAGATCTCGTGGAGAAAATAGAAACAACAGTTGCAACTGCCCGCCCGAGTACTGGTTATGGGATGACCGAAACGAGTGGGATAATCACTGCTATTGCAGCCGACTTCTTTCTAGATAAACCTGAAAGCGCTGGTCCAGCAATGCCTTGCTTTGAAGCACAATGTTTTGATGACGAGGGAATCCCCGTTGAGAGTGGAGAACTAGGGGAGTTATGGGTCCGTGGAGCCCAAGTAATCCGAGGATATTTGAATCGACCCGAAGCGACATCTGAAACCATTACCAATGGTTGGTTACATACCGGCGATATAGCAAGAATCGACGACGAAGGCTTTATCTATATTGTTGACCGTAAGAAAGACATGGTTCTTCGAGGAGGAGAAAATATCTATTGCGCAGAAGTTGAATCTGTTATTTTTGAACATAGTTCAGTGGGCGAAGTTTCCGTCTTCGGTGTCCTTGACGACCGATTAGGTGAAGAAGTGGGAGCTGCAGTCCATTTAATAAATGATGTTACGTTGACTGCAGATGAACTTAGATCTTTCCTAAGTAGTCGAATGGCAAAACATAAAATTCCTAGATTCATATGGTTTACAGAGTCACCACTTCCGCGAAATGCGAGCGGAAAGTTCCTAAAGCGTGAACTGCGAGAGAAACTGCAGTTAGAAGACTCTTTGTGAGCCGGCGTATGAAAGGCTTTCCACTGTCCGGAATTTTGGCATGTGCCGGTATGGGGTTTACTTCTTTTTCCCTGTCCTGCGATGGTTATTTTAGTTAGATAAAGTTAGATAAAGTTAGATAAAATCATTGAGGCAAACTGCCTTAGGAGGGTGACATTATGGAATTAGGTATATTCGGTTCGGCAAATACAGTTGAGGACCTGAAAACACAGGTCGCATCAGCTCAAGATCACGGTTTCGGATCCTTCTGGACCCCGCAGATATTTGACCTCGATGCATTGACGGCGCTTGCTGTTATAGCCACCGAAGTGCCAGAGATACGACTTGGAACCGCTGTCGTCCCTACTTACCCGCGACACCCTATGATGTTAGCTCAGCAGGCATTAACAGTTAATCAGGTGACCGGCGGCCGACTTGACCTTGGAATAGGTTTGTCACACAAACCTGTTGTAGAAGGTATGTGGGGAATCTCATTTGATGGACCCGTTGGACATATGAGCGATTATCTTAAGATCTTGATGGCCTTACTCCATGAGGGTTCGATCTCACATTCAGGGAAACATCTCACTAGTCGCGGAGACATTGGGGTGCCTGCAGATCCGCCACCAGTACTTGTGGCTGCTCTTGGACCTCAGATGCTTAAGCTGGTTGGTCGAGTTGCCGATGGCACCTCAACTTGGATGACTGGTCCCACTACGATACAGAATCACGTATGCCCAACGATCAATAATGCCGCTGAATCAGCTGGGCGCCCTCAACCGCAAGTGGTCACTGCCGTACCAGTGTGTATTACTGAAGACATTGATGACGCTAAGAAAATGGCATCGGAATATTTCGGGTTCTACGGTGAACTTCCTTCATATCGTGCAATGCTTGACCGAGAAGGTCTTGAGAACTCCTGGGATATCGCCTTGATCGGATCCTTTGAGAAAGTCGCTGAAGGACTGCAAGGTTATGTAGAGGCAGGAGCGACACAGGTTGTAGCAACTGTTTTTGGCTCCGGCGATGATCAACAAAACACGATTAGTAGACTAAGCGACCTTCTCTAGATAGGGCAGTAACTTTGAGTTATCAAAAGCTACTCAGGGGGCCAAAGAATTTCATCTGATGAATTGGCGCCTTTGGCGTCTAAGTGAGGGAAATGACAGGCCACCCAATGATCCCGATCGTTAATTTGGCTGATCTGAGGTTCCTCAGCGGCGCACTTCTCAGTTGCTCTGGGACAACGAGTACGGAACCGGCATCCGCTCGGAGGATTAATAGGAGAGGGGAGTTCACCTTCCAGAATATCTTGATTCCCACTGTGCTTATTGTTGGGGTCGGGAATGGCTGCGAGTAAGAGTCGAGTGTAGGGGTGAGCAGGTTCTTCGTAGAGTAGGTCTCCATCTCCTATTTCGCAGAGCTTGCCTAAATACATTACGGCAACTCGATCGCTAACATTTTTTACGACAGATAGATCATGACTGATAAAAAGTAGAGTCAACCCATACCGGCTTTTCATGTCTTCAAGCATGTTCAGAATGCGAGCTTGTACAGATACATCCAAAGCGGAAACTGGCTCGTCGCAAATGATTATTTTAGGATCAAGGATTAGCGCTCGGGCAATGGAAATCCGCTGGCATTGGCCGCCAGAATACTCATGCGGACGTTTCGTTAATGTTTCTTCAACATCCAGTCCCACAGCCTGAATAATTTCAACGACACGATCTTCGGTTAAGTCTTCGTTGGATTTACTCCAAATATTGATGCCTTCACTAACAATATCGAAAACAGTTCTCCGCGGGTTCAGGGAGCTAATAGGATCCTGAAAAATCATTTGGATATCTGGACGGATGTTTCGTAATTCTTCTCCACTTAGTTCGGTGATGTCAACCCCGTTAAATTCAACGGACCCACTTGATGGCTTAGGTATTTGGATTACAGCCCTGGCAGTAGTTGATTTTCCGCAACCAGACTCTCCGACAATTCCTAAGGTTTCGCCTTCAGCTATGTCAAAACTTAAGTCAGTTACAGCATGAACTTTCGTGCGGCGAGCTACGGGGAACTCAACAACAAGATTTTGTACTGAAAGAAGAATATTTGGATCACCTGTTCGCAAATGTGCTGTCCCTGAACCTGCCATCAGGCCACCTTGCCTTTCCGGATTTGTAAGCCAGAGGCGGTGTGTCCGCGTTTCTGATTTTTCTCCAGTGCTTCTTGCCCTTGTGGAGTTTTTACAGGGAAGTAGCACGCGAATCGGTGATCACCGTCATATGTCATTGGGGGGGTTTCGGTTAAACATCTTTCCTGTGCGTATGCGCATCGCGAGGCGAACCTGCATCCAATTGGGGGATCAACAATATCTGGGGGGCATCCTGGAATCGGACTAAGCCGAGTGTGTTTTTTATGATGTAGATGAGGTATCGATGAAAATAGCGCCGCCGTATAAGGGTGCATCATGTTTTCAAATAACTCTTCGGTAGGGGCATGTTCCATTACATGCCCTCCGTACATGACAAGGATCTCATCAGCGCGCCCTCGAGCAACTCCGAGGTCATGTGTAATTAGGACCATGGACATCCCTTGTTCTTTTTGTATACGGGTAAGTAGATCTAGGATATATTTTTGCACGGTTACATCGAGTGAAGTTGTCGGTTCGTCAGCGATCAGGAGATCAGGTTCTATGGCTAGCGCGATTGAGATCATCACGCGTTGTCGCATCCCTCCAGAGAGTTCGTGGGGGTACTGATCGAGTCGTTTAGTAGGTTCGGGGATGCCAACCAGAGTGAAAATTTCAGCAACGCGTTGCTTTGCCTCAGATTTTGAAAGCCCCTTATGTTGTCTGAGGGGTTCCATGACCTGATTGCCGACTTTCATCACGGGGTTGAGTGAGGTCATGGGATCCTGAAAAATCATCGCTATTTTGGTTCCCCAAAATGATTGGCGATTTTCTCCAACGAGTTCCTGCCCATTAAATTTTGCAGAACCACTTTCTATCGTGTTTCTCGCGGCGAGTAGCCCCATTACGCCCCGATTGAGAACGGTTTTCCCTGAGCCAGACTCGCCGACGATCCCCAGTGTCTGCCCGCGTTTGAGAGTGAGGGAGACTCCGTCAACGGCTTTGGCAAGTCCCCGTTCTGTTTTGAACCCAATCCGGTAGTCATCAAGGGTCAGCAGAGGTTCTTCAGTTTCAGTCGTATAAGTCATAAGCATCTCTAACGTCGTAGAAGTCTCGCAGTCGGTCACTCATGTAGTTGAGTGAAGCGACAGTGAAGAAAAGAAAGATAATCGGTCCAAACGCAATCCAAGGTGCGGATTCAAGTGTGTTAATATCTGATCCGATCAGTATCAACTTACCCCAGGTCGCTGATTTCTGAACTGACAGTCCTAGGAAAGCAAGAGCGCCCTCAGCGACAATTGCAATAGCTACGACAAGCATGGAAAGAGTAGCCATGGGGATGAGGACGTTAGGGAGCATTTCGCGAACAATTATGCGGGAACGTTTAGCGCCTAGTGCTTCTGCTGCGATCACGAACTCCCTTTCGGCGAAAGTAATAGTTTGGGCGCGGGCTAAACGGCCTACGGGTGCCACAGCCAATACTCCAATAGTGATGGAAACAGTCCACAGAGAACGGTCAAGTAACGCGACTACGAGAATGGCGAGAATGAGACCCGGGAATGAGAGGCTAATAATGAAAATAGAACTAATTATTTTATCTGCCCAACCTTTGAAATATCCTGCAAGCATTCCGAGCGCCCCTCCAACCAGCAAACCAAATAAGGCGGTAATGAATCCCACTGCTAAAGATATTCGAGCCCCAAAGATGGACCTGCTAAGCATATCTCTAGCGTCCTTGTCAGTTCCCATCCAATGATTTCCATCAAGAGAGTACGGCGGTTGGACAGGTTTCTCAACGAGGTCACCTCGGAGATTCTCAGTTGTTTCAGTAATAATGTAATTTTCAGTAGGGTCTTTGATAGGGAGGATTGGTGCTAGGACTGCTAAAAGTGTAATTAAGACAACCCAAAAGGTTGACAACCAGAATCCAAATCCAAGTTGCTTCTTTGGCGCCACTCCTACCGCCAAAGAAGCATCAAGGGACCCCAACTCAGTTGAGTCTTCTGAAACAGGTTCGTTCATGTCCCGAGTTTCCTCATCGTAGGTAGTCATGTGGGTGCCTCAACGGTCGCATCTACTGGTTCTACCCGACGTTTCCAAGAACAGAAAATAGATTCCTTATAATTTTCCTTTTCGCGTACACGTGGATCAATTACTCCATAAAGCAGGTCCGCTAAATAATTGAAGACTAGGAAAGCTGTAGCAACGATCATTACGATGGCAAGTACCACAGGGAAATCTTCACGCAACACCGCTTCCACAACCGCGGTTCCTAAACCTGGGATGCGGAAGAAAGTTTCAACAACTAGAGCTCCACCTATTAGGTAACCGATATTGATGGCTGCGAGCGTAATAAGTGAGAATAATGAAGGGCGGAGAGCATGCTTATAGAGGACTTTCCTGCGTGACACGCCTTTAGATCTAGCCATGAGGATGAAGTCCTGTTGGAGTGTGGTAATTAAATCCGTGCGTAGGAGTCGCTGATAACCAGCAGCAGATCCCATGCCCAAGGTCAAGGCTGGGAGGAGCATTTGCATTAATTTATGGTCATGGGTAAATCCCCAAAAGGGGTCGGTAGCCGTATACACGTCGGGCGTCCAGTCCAACCGAATGGAGAATACATAGAAAAGGATTATTGCTAGCGCGAAATTCGGAAGGGAAACAAAAGCAAACGCGGTAACGGTTGAAGCTTTATCAGTTTTTGAGTTAGCGCGCGAGGCAGCATTAACCGCCCATGGGATGGCAAGTCCAACAGCAATAAGTTGTGCCATGAGCATCAGTTGCAATGTCCGAGGGAAGCGTTCTTTTATAAGATCGGTTACGGGAGGTTGCCCGGTTGCGCTAAAGCGGACACCAAAATCGCCAGTGACGAAATCACCCGCCCATCGGACATAGCGTTCAGGAAGAGATTTGTCTAAGTAGTACTGTTCTTTAGCTTCTTCTATGAGTTTTACGCTGTCAGGGTTGTCAACGTCTTCAGCTACCGGTCCGAGAATATTGAAAAGAGGATCGCCGAGAAGATTCATAGCAGCGAAAGTGATCATGGAAATAACTGTTAAAAGGAGTCCTAATCCTAAAAGCCGTTTCATGGCTCTTCTCAAAATGCACCTCCGTCCTGCGCGTCTTTAGATGATAACAAGTCCAGTGTTTTATATGGTGAGCAAACGAAGAACTCTGCGTGCCCGCATGTGAGCACGCAGAGTTCTTAAACAGAATAATTTAATTTATTCAGACAGCCAAACAGTGTCAAACCAAGTTCGACCATTAGTAATACAGATGATCTCACCCCCATCTGGAGTTGTCTTGTCGCAGAGACCATTGACATCGTTAGAGAGGGCCATGTCCCACAAGGTGTGGTTGTAGAAAATGTAGAGGTATTCCTCATTGATCATATTTGATAGCTCTTGGAGCGCTTCTACTCGCACGCTTTCATCAGTGGTCTGTTCTGCAGTGAAGATGAGTTGATCTCGATCATCGTCACAGAACCTCGGCCAGTTGAGAGAGATGCCTCCAACGGTCCTACAGAGGAGCCAGACTTTGTCACGTGTGAATTCTCTTTGACCGAACTGTCTCCAACCAGAAATATTGTAGAGTCCGATCGCAACCTGTTGGATATGCGTATCCTGTGGAAGTTCGTCAATGGTCACATTAAAGAAAGGCTCCCATCCTTCGACAAGGAGTTCTGAAATCCGCGTACCCACAACGGAAGGACCAGAGAACTGGTATTCCATGTTGATCTTTCCATCAGAGCAGTTGTCTGGGTTATCCGCACAATATGACTCAACCAGAGGGCCAGCAAGGTCAGGCCTATCGGTCAATTGGACGATATCCGGGTTGTAGTAGGGACTTTCTGGTGTAAAGACTTGATCCGCCGTTCGTGTTTCTCCCAGATTGATCAAAAGATTGTAATTCTCCCGAGGTGTAGCGTGCGTTATCGCCTGACGGGCACGAATATCATCAAATGGTGCCTTGGCAGAATTGATCAAAGCAAATGACTCTTCACCACTATCATCAAGATAATTTTCGATATTTCCATCATCAACCATTCTCAATATAGATTCAACGTCAGTTGTCGCTAGTCCATCAAGTTCTCCCTCCAGAAGCAGAGAAGTTCGAGTAGCTGGATCTGTTACAGGGAGGAATTCAATTGCATCTAGGTAAGCGCTCCCATTCCACCAGGCCTCGTTTCGTTCGAAACGGGTGATTGAATCTTCATTTCGAGAGGCAAATACGAATGGTCCTGTACCTACAGGTTGTTGATCCAAGGTGGGATCTTCCAACGCAGCAGTAAGCCAAGTAGGTGATGCAACGTACCCAAGTTGTCCAGTAAGAGATGTTGGGAACCAGGCATCAGGGTCAGAAAGGTTAAATGATATTGTAAGGTCATCAACGAGTGTGGTGGCATTCTCAGCGGGGTAGAACGGCTTGACCGCTAACCCAACCAGCGGGTCACCTCTTTGAGCTTCGAAGTTCACTTGGATCGCTGCAGCATTTAATGGAGATCCATCATGGAATGAAATCCCTGACCTTAGCGTCATGGTCCATGTTCTCAGATCCTCACTGGCTGTCATTGATTCACATAGGAAACAGGCCCAGAAGGGGGCTGAGTCGGTGTAGACGATAAGCGAATCGAAGACCATTTGTGCCATTGTTAACCCAGGAGCAGAAAGGGCAGATGCTGTGGGGTTTATCCCATCGACATCTGCTTCAAGGCCCCAGCGTAGAACACCACCAGAGACAGGTTCTGGTTCTGGTTCTGGCTCTGGCTCAGGAGCTTCTTCTTCGGCTTCTTCTTCTGGAGCTTCTTCTTCGGCTTCTTCTTCGCTGGCACTGCTACTCTCCGATGAAGACTCGGTAGCTTCCGATGATGAGGAAGATGAATCAGATGATGAAGATGAACTATCATCGTCGCCACCACCACAGGCAGTAGCGAACATGGCTATGGTCACTAATGCGACCAGTAGTTTCATAAATTTGGACTTGTACATGCAAAGACCCTTTCGTATTCCAGCTCGGCTGGATAATCAGTTTGGTTCAGTCTTGTTTGCGTTCAGCAAATACGCAAGTTGAGGGGGCAATCTAAATGGATTTTTTCATAAATAAAACAAAGTTGAATAAAAAAACCTAAGGAAACGAATAATTCCTCAAAATTCGGGCAATATCTAGGTGTGGATCAATTGTTACTTTTGCTTGAAGATGTCAGTTTCAGCCATGCTGATGGGCTTGGTCTGAGAAACATCAAATTTTCAGTAAACAAAGGTGACAGGATAGCAATTGTTGGCGGTAATGGTAGTGGTAAAAGCACACTCGCAAAGATTATCTCTGGACGTCTGACTCCAACTAGTGGCGAGATTTCAGGTTCGTGCAAACTACCTGAAGACATAGGAACCGTTACTGACTTAAATAGATTTAATAGGGATGAGACCGTCGCTTCAGTACTTAAAGCGATTTGCGGAGGAGACCCTCAAAAAACAGTCGCTAATGTAAATCTTGGAGAGGAGATTCTAGATCGTCGCATCGGGAGGCTCAGCGGAGGCGAGTTATATAGAGTGTCTTTAGCAGCGCAATTGGAAAACAAGCCACCAATACTGCTCCTCGATGCTCCTTCGGCAATGCTTGATGCCCGCGCAGCTGATTCTCTGGTAAAAGCACTTGAGAAACGCAAGGAGGCCTTACTGGTTTTTACAGCTGATATTGCTATGGCTATAGAGACTTGCCAAAAAGTGATTCTTCTGGATCGCGGCGAAATTGTAGTAGCAGGGCAAACAATTGAAATACTTACCGATAGTGAATTGCTAAAACAACATGGTGTTGACATCCCATCAGCTTTATCTCCCAGCTGGCTTAGGAGGAGGGCGCGAAACCAGAACTCCAAAGATGGGATTTCTATTCAACACTTTGAACAAGAAAAATTATCCACAAAAGGTTTGATAGATGCCCATAAAGCAGAAGAAATAGGAAAATGCGTCGCTGAATCATTTGATACATACCGAACTGAATTTTTAAATGTGACTCGCAGGGCTAAAGAGAATTTTGCTCTGCGAGAATTCCCGCAACACCTAATCAATTCACAAATCCGCCTTTTGCTCCATAGGCAAAGTGTGAATAGTTGTGTTGAAACAATTTCCAATCTAATCAAAGAGCAACCTGAAGAAGAAAAGAGGCAAATATGGGCATCTGCACGCCACCTCTTTGCACAGGCCATCGCTTGGAGGTCAGATTCGGAACTTGCTGAGACATTCTTTAATTCAGTTACGAGAAGACTATTCGCAATGGTCGGTTTCGATGATGACCTTGAATTTCGCTGGTTTGGAGGTATAGCACTACCAATTGTTGACCCTGGACAAGGAGAAGTGCTTACCTTCCGCCTCCGAACCACAACCAATAAATTGATTGAAGCCGTTCTATCTGCCTTTGACTTAGGTACTGACTGGGTGGATATACAAAAGGATTCACAGAATATTGCTTCAGCGATTGAGAAGCATCTCGCTGAAACTTGGGAGTCCACAATGCCGGTTGAAATAGATGTCCTGCGACCTATTTTCTATAGGAACAGAGGAGCTTACCTTGTCGGCCGTATCCGAC